>JAFYPJ010000131.1 GCA_017547545.1 Clostridia bacterium
ACCGTTTGCAAAGCTGTAGTCCACAGCATTGTAGAACCAATCTGTTTCCTTTACATCAATAAAGGGTAAGCCTTCCTCGCTGCTTTCGTTTGCAAATGCACCAAAGGGTACACATGCCAAAAGCATCAGGCAAAGAAGTAATACTGAGATAAATCTTTTCATGGTTTGTCTCCTTTTTATTTTTTATAGAAGAAAACAGTGCCTCAACGGTACTATTTTCTTAAATTTAATTACTTTGATATCAAACTTCCCATTCTCTGGTGATAAGACGCCTGTCTGCCGCTTCGGTGAATATCCAGTCGAACTCTACACCTGTACCGTAGAAATGATGGTGAGCCCATTCGATGGGGGGACGGCGGAAGTTAAGCTTGGGAGGCCAAGCATAGCCTTCCTTCCAGCAGCTGTCATATCTTACGGTATCGTTGTAGAAATTCTGGTTTTCAACAACATACCAAAGCTGGCTGTTTCTATCTCCGCGAACGAAACGGTCTTCGTATTCAAGACAAAGCTTAACGAATCTCCACTGGATGGAGGAACGGTGAACACGGTCAACAAGATCCTTATCGCCTGTTTCCTTTGCCATATTTTCGGCATCCTCCCACCACTTCTTGCAGTCCTCATATCTTGCCTTGTAATCCTCGAACTTAATTACCTCAAAGGGATCGGAGAAGAGGTCGCAGTGGTTCTTACTTGCTGCTTCGCTTGTGAAGTCTATCCAATTAAGAATGTTCTTCCAGCCGGGACCGTAGTATGCTTCCATGAATTCATGCATGTGTGCATAATACTCTTCCTCGGACATATAGGGATTCCACATGAGCTTTGCATGGAGGTAGGAACGAAGCTCCGCAAACTCGCAGTGATTGGAAACATAGTTAGCTTCAGGGTAATAGCCCTTAACATTGTTCTCAGCATACCATCTCATATTCTTGGGCATGATCTTGAGATTGGGGAAGGGAGTATGGAACCAGGAATAGTTTACAGAGTAGTCCCAAACATAGATCTTGGATGCCTTTTCATTCCAACCCTCAAGGTCGCGCTTATAGTCTGCATTCTGCTGGCAGGAATCGTCATTGAATGCATGGTTGGGACACATCTCCATAGGACAAAGCTTGATAACGATATTATCGCGGCACTTGGTCTTGGGTGGCTTACGGGTATACTGATAAGCAAAGGTCTGGAACTTGAGCTTGGGATGAGTTTCCTTGAATGCATCGGAAAGCGCATTCATAAAGTGGATGGTCGTACCTGCTCTGGAGCCCTCCTCCTCGTTGATCTTTCTGCATCTCTCACACTTACAGTCATTCTGGTTGTCATTCTGAGAGATCTCAAAAAGCTCGATCCAGGGCCGCTCTTCCAACTCCTTCTTGATATTTTCAATAACTATTTTAATATTTTCGGGATCGGTAAGACAGGGCTGCTTATCGCTGGAATCATTGAAATAATGAGCCATAGAGTGGATAGCACCACCCCAACGGAGCTCTCCTCCGTACTCCTCGCCGAAGTCACGGTAGTTACCGTTGATATGAGCCTTAACAGCCCATTCCTTAGGTCTTGCGCACTTCCAGTCAAGCTCACGGTACTCGAATACGGGGGTATAACTTTCGTTTATATCGCCGATCTCGATATGATCGGGGGCCTTGCACACTTCAAAATCACTTGTGAAGAATCTCCAGCCCATATATCTTTCTATAAATTCATAACAGCCGTACATACCGCCTCTGCGGCTGCCACCTGCTATAAGAAGCTTAGTACCAACGGTCTTGATTATGTAACCATCTTCTTCAAGAGGCTCACGGTCAAAGGCAAGCTCGCCCTTTTCGCGGCAGCTCTTACCAACAATGATCTCGCATTCCTGCTCGGTTTCACAACCCTTGATCTCAAGCTTAACGCCGGTGGTAAGCTCTATATACTTCTGAAGCTCCTTTGCACCGGTTTTTTCAGAGGGCAATGAAGCCTCTGCACTGATTATAACGAATTCGCTGATATCACGACCGCAAACCGTCATATTTCTTTTTTTCATTTCCATAATCATTCTCCTCATTCGGGGGCATAAGTAGTTAATTATATTTTACTTGAAAAACCTCAAAAATGCAAGCAAATAATTCATTTTTTGATTTTTCATGCAGATTAAACAAGTAACAAAAATAAATTTAGTTATAGTGAACAAATCTATCATTCAAATACAAATTATACATATAAAATATCCTTCAATTCATTGACATTGCGTTAATACTTTGTTATAATTTAAAAGAATATGATTTAATTTACATATAAGGAGAAAAAAACAATGGCAAACAGAGAATTGGTAAATAAACTGTATAATGACATTTGGGATATGCCCTTAGTGGATTTACATACCCATCTTGATGCAGATCACCTTGCGGCAAGAGGTCTTCATGACATTCTTCTTTACCACATGGTAATTTCCGATCTTTACGCAGCAGGCTGTCCCGACGGTGAAAGACTCTCCGAAGAGCCCACCGAAGAAGAGGCACTTTACCGCCTTGAAAGAGCGATCCCCTATGTTAAGCACATCAGAGGTACAAGCTGCTACTGGGGCGTTCGTATAATTCTTGAGGATCTCTACGGTTGGACCGAAGAGCTCAATGAGGACAACTGGAGAGAATGCCACGAGCTTATTAAGTCTAAGGGCTGCGGAGCAGAGCGTGCAAAAGAGATTGCAAAGATGGCAAAAATCGAAAAGAGCTCCACAGAGCTTTGGCGAGCAAAGGGCCACAAGCATGACGATATGCTTATGTATTCTCTTGAATGGGCATTCTTCTGCCGTGACCAGTGGGGCATCAACGATGCGGCACTTTTAGAGCTTGAGCATGCATGGAACGAAGAGATCCCCGGTCCTCCCCTTCCTATCGGAATCGATCCCGCAGTAGACTGTGCTTATGAAAAGAAGATAAAGACCGTTGACGATGTTAAGGCTGCAGTTCAGCATTATGTTGACCGTATCGATTATGATAAGGTATTTTCCAACGCATCCCACTTCTCTACCACTCTCAATTACCACGATGTAACCGAAGAGGATATGATTAAGGCACTTGCAAACAGAGAAAATGCAGGTACCTGGGAACGCGATGTTTACGCTAACTATATCAACACAATGTTCCTTGATAAGGTTCAGGAGATAAAGAGAACCACAGGTAAGGAGATCATTATTCAGTACTCTCTCGGTGCTGAACCCCTTCCTCACGAAACAGGCTCTTATATGCGTCCCGAAACTATTTTTGAGCTTGCTAATATCATTCACAAGTACAGCGATCTTAAATTTGAGATCCATGTTGCATCCCTTCATGCTGACCAGGCTTGGTGTACCCTCTGCCGTGAGCTTCCCAACCTTAAGCTTGACGGTTTCTGGTGGCACAACTTCTTCCCCACCCATATCCGCCGTATCATCTCCGAAAGAATGGATATGCTCCCCTCTAACAATATCGTTGGTTTCTTTACCGATGCTTACTGTATGGACTGGTGCTATGCAAAGGCTAAGATGATCACAGTTCAGTACGCTGAGGTTGTTGCTCAGAAGATCGAAATGGGACAGTTTGATTATGATACTGCCATTGGTATCGTTCGCGATACTCTTGATGTAGACAGAAAGTTCTTCAAATTAGACAAGTAATTTGTAATGGAAAGAAAAATTGATATAATTTCTGCGGGGTTGATGGTATATGATATACTTGTCTCCCCCGTAGATGAGAATTTATTTAAAGTAGACACCACACATATTGATTCAATCAATTATAAAACCGGCGGTGATGCCTTGAATGTTGCATTGGATGCGGCAAAATTAGGTGTTAAGGTTTGCATGGGTGGTGTGGTTGGCAACGATATGCCCGGCAGATTCCTGAAGGAAGAAGCCGAAAAAGCAGGGGTTGACACCTCCGGAATCGTTATCTCAAAGGAAAATCAAAGCTCGGTTAGTGTTGTTCTTTGCAAAGAGGACGGCCAGCGTTACTTTGCATACTATGGCAAGGCTAACAATGAGTTTGACGGCACAGGCATTTCCGATGATCTGCTTGCAGATGCAAAGCTTTTATATATAGGAAGCATGATGAGCTTAAAGGGTATGGAGGGAGAACCCCTCTACAACCTTTTCGCAAGAGCAAAGGCTAATGGAACAATGACCGCTATGGACACCACCTGGCCAAAGGACGGGATCTGGATGCCCAAACTTGAAAAGGCACTTCCCTATTGCGATATATTTATCCCCAGTCTGTACGAAGCCAAGGAGCTCTGCGGTACGGATAAGCCTGAAGAAATCGTAAAATTCCTTCATTCCAAGGGTGTTAAAACAGCCGGTGTTAAATTGGGCAAAAACGGTGTTTTTATAGAGGATTTCTATATGCCTGCCTTTAACTGCGATAAGGTTGTTGATACCACCGGTGCAGGAGATGCCTTTATGGGCGGATTTTTAACCGGCATCACTATGGGTAAGAGCCTTTATGATGCGGCTCTTCTCGGCTCTGCAACCTCTAATATCTGCATCCGTGAAATCGGTGCGGTAAGCTCTGCCCTTTCTATGGAAAATGCAGAAAAAACAATTTCATTACACCTTGATGGTACTTTGAAATAAGCGGGCGCCGGTCCGCAACGATGATCGGGCATGAATTGAACATAAGCTTCTTTCTACAGTGCCCAAAATGGAACAATTTCCAAAACATTAAAAAAAGAAAAGGTATTACTATGATTAACATTGGTAACAGAAGAGAGTTATTTGTTGATAACTATCTTATAGACGAAGAAAAAACCACAGCAGCCGCTGTAGTTCACAAGCCCGTTAAGCGTGATGTTGCATTTGTTCACGATGCACAGTGGGAAACCCAGGGTGCAGCATATCACAATATAGTTATAACTCCTGAGGGCAAGAGATATATGTACTATAAGTCCATGCATCAGGACATCAAGCCCGACGGTGCGGATGCAACCATGCGCCGTATCTGTGTTATCGAAAGCGAAGACGGTCTTAACTGGAGCCGTCCTCAGCTTGCTATAACTCCTATTTTCGGTAAGAGAATAGACGCGGCTACCAACAATGTTATTTCCGGTCTTTATGACTACTATGATAATATGTTCGTATTCTACGATACCAACCCCAACTGTCCCGAAGATGAACGCTTCAAGGCGGTTTACGGTGAATGGGGAACAGGTATGTTCGGCTATGTTAGTGCTGACGGTATCAACTTCAGATTCCATCCCGGTGAAAATATCCATGAGATGATGCATAACTCTCTCATGATCTCCGGTAAGGATTCCGGCTGTTACTTTGACTCTCTTAACACGGTTTACTATAACCACGAGATCGGCAAGTATGTTGCTTTTGTCCGCGGTTTCCATGTAGGAGATGACTTCTATCCTCCGGATCCCGATGTTGACGATGCGGTTCGTGATATCCGTTATACAATAAGTGACGATTTCTGGCATTGGAGCTATCCCAAGGTATTCAATTATAATGACGATTATGATTATCAGCTCTATGCCAACGCTATCGCACCCTACTACCGCGCTCCTCATATCTACTGTGCAACTCCCACAAGATATGTTGCATGGCCCGAATGGATTGATTCCTTTGAAAAGCTTCCCAATGCAGAGGAAAGACGCGGCAGACATAGAGGCAAGTCTATGAACGATGCAATCTTCATGTCCTCCCGTGACGGTCAGAACTGGTTCCGCTACGGTGAAGCATTTATGACCGCAGGCCCTGAGCATCACAGCAACTGGAAATACGGTGACTGTTATCCCTGCGTAGGCTTTACCGAAACTCCCGGCGAGATAAAGGGTACGGACCCCTATCTTTCCATGTTCTGTAAGGAAGACCATGACGGTGAACCCACCAAGCTTTACAGATATTCATTGCGTCTTGACGGCTTTGTATCCAGAACAGCTACTCTTAAGCCCCAGATTCTTGTAACCAAGCCCTTTGTTTACGAAGGCAAGGAGCTTGAAATCAACTTTGAGACCTCAGCTCTCGGTTATATGAAGTTCAAGCTTCGCGATAACGAAGGTAACGAGATCTACTCCAGAGAGGTTATGGGTGATAAGGTTGACCGTATCGTTGGCTTTGAAAACGGTACACCTGCTGATCTTTCCGGCAAGGAAGTTGTTATGGAGATCGAAATGAGCGATGCTTCCATCTACTCATTCAAATTCAACTAAGAAAAATACTTTTTAAATTTGATATGGGCGCACTACGGTGCGCCCAATCTTGAACAAGGAGATAATTATGTCAAAAAAAGTGTTGAAATGTGCTCTTGTTGGCTGCGGTTATATTGGATATCAGCATTTAAATGCATTTTTGGATTGTAAAAATACAGAGCTTGTTGCTCTTTGCAACAAAGAACCGCAGCGCCTTGAATCCTTACAGAAAAAATTCGGAATCGAAAAGGGATTTACAGATTACAAGGAAATGATAAAGGCAATACCCGATCTTGATATGGTTTCGATCTGCCTTCCCAACAAGCTTCACTCCCCTGTAACCGTTGATTTTCTTGAAGCAGGAATAAATGTTCTTTGCGAAAAGCCAATGGCGGTAAGCTACGAGGATGCAAAGAAAATGATAGAGGCTGAGGAAAGGTCTTCGGCAAAGCTTATGATAGTTCAGAATCAGCGTTTTTACCCCGTTTCTCAGATCATGAAAAGACTGAATGACGAGGGAAGATTCGGTGAGATCTATCATATCCGTACAGGATGGCGCCGTCCCTTGGGTATGCTCCCGTCTCCCAAAGACACCTGGGAAGACGGTAGTTCCTGTGACAGAAGCTGGTACAATTCCAAGGATGCTTACGGCGGAGTTTTGCGCGATCTTGGCGTTCACCTGCTTGATCTTGCCATGTATATTACCGATTTTCCCAAGGTAAAGAGCGTTCATGCCTCAGGCTACCGCAAATTTACCGCAGGAGAAGAGGAGAGCTTTGATTATACCAGCGAGGATATGGTATCCGCCCATATAAAGTTCGAAAACGGAATGTCTATATCTATGGAAGTAAGCTTTGCTTCCATGATCTCGGAAGAAAAGCTGTTTACAAATATCTACGGTACAAAGGCAGGTGCAGAGCGCACAAAGGATTCTGTAAATCTTATTTTACCCGATGATGAATATGCATACCATGTTGTTCCCCTTAACACCAAACGGGAAAGAGAATTCATGCATTGTATCCATGAATTTGCCGATGCTCTTGTAAACGGTAAGGAAATTCCCGTTCGGGCAAAGGACTGCATTAAAATAATTGAAATTCTTGATATGCTCTATGCATCAATAGAGGAGAACTGATATGAAAAACGGAATTATTCTTGCAGGCAATATGCTTGTTGATGCATTAAAGGATATAGATGTTTATCCCGCCCATTCTAACCTTACCACCATTCGCCGTGTAAGAAAGGCGATAGGCGGCCTTGTATGCAACTGTGGACTTGACCTTGCAATTCTTGACAGGGATTTACCCGTTAAGGTGATGGGTGTTATCGGTCATGACGACAACGGCAGACTTATAGAGGAAACCTTTGCAAAATATCCCAATATAGACACTTCCTATATCAGATATGAGGGCGAGACCTCTTTCACCGATGCCATGTGCGATACCAAAAACGCAACCCGTACCTTCTTCACCTACCGCGGCTCGGCAGCCACCTTCGGCCCCGATGACTTTGATTTTACAAAATTAAAGGGAGATATTCTTCATATTGGATATATTCTTCTTTTAGACACTATGGATGAAGAGGATCCGGAATACGGCACTAAAATGGCACGGGTTTTAGCGGCCGCTCAGAAAAACGGCATTAAAACCTCTATAGATGTTGTAAGCGAGGAGGGCGACAGATTTGCCCGTCTTGTTTGCCCTGCATTGAAGTATACAGATTATTGTATTATAAATGAAAGTGAAGCTCAAAGTGTTACAGGTATAAAGCTAACGGAAAACGGCAAAATTATTGAAGAAAACATAGAAAAGGCCTGTAAAGTCCTCTTTGATATCGGAGTAAGCAGCTGGGTTGTTATCCATTCCCGCGCAGCCGCTTACGGTATGACAAAGGATGGCTTAACCGAAAAGGTTCGCTCCCTTAACATTCCCAAGGAAATGATAAAGGGCACCACAGGTGCAGGTGATGCCTTTGCTTCGGGTGTTCTTTTGGGTGCATACCGTGAAATGTCCTTAAAGGATGCTATGGTTTTAGGCACTGCTACCGCAAATTCCTCTATTCTTGCACCCGGTGCAAGTGAGGGAATCATGAGTTATGAGGATACGATGAAATTTTATGCCGAAACTCTTGAAAAATACGGAGAAATGTAAGCATTACCAATAAATCAAAATGAAATCCGCAGATTTTACTCTGCGGATTTTCTGATTTTAATTTATTTTTTCAAAATCACTTGCCGGATGCTTACACAAAGGGCAGATATAATCATCGGGAAGCTCTGCACCATCATAAATAAATCCGCATATCTTACACACATAACCCTTAACTCCTTCAGTTTCGGGCTTGGGCTTAACATTTGCATGGTAGTAGCTGTATGTCATGGATTCTGCATCCGAAATTACTCTTGCTTCGGGAACCGAGCAGATAAACATACCGTGAGTTCCCATATCAATATACTGCTCTACCTTTAGTGACATTACTGCATTGATATATCTGGGAAGGAAGATAAGACCGTTATCGGTACGAAGCGGCGTGCAATCCTTGAACTTATCCACATTTCTTCCGCTTTGGAAGCCAAAGGTTTCAAAAACCTTGAAGGGTGCATCTACAGAAAGACAGTTAACATTCATTTTTCCTGTCTGCTTTATAACATGATGTGAATAGTTTTCCTTGTTTATCGTAACGGCGATCAGCTTGGGATTGTCGGTAACCTGAGTTACGGTATTAACTATAAGTCCGTTATCCTTCTTACCATCATTAGATGTTACAACATAAAGACCGTAGCCTATCTTGAAAAGTGCAGACATATTGTTTTTATCTGCGGTATCCTCGTTCTGCGCAAGGTAATCCCGGCAAAGCTCATCCGAAAGTGCTTCCAGCTGCGCTGTGCTTTCGTCATTGAGAGCAGAAAGGATTTTAACCGTAGCATTTGTATAATTTATATTCTTGCAGCCTTCAAGCATACCCTTCATAACCTTGGTTGCGGTGGGTGCCCAACTGCCGTTTTCAATAAAGGCAACTGTACGGTTCTTGAATCCGCGTTCGGTCAGGTGATTGATGAACTCGCGCATAAAGGGGAATATTTCGGAATTATAGGTGGTGGTTGCAAGAACGATTCTGCCGTAACGGAATGCATCCTCAACTGCCTCTGCCATATCAACTCTTGCAAGGTCATTTACCACAACCTTAGGGCATCCCTTTTTCTTTAAAAGGTTTGCCAGCTTTTCAACCGCCTTCTTGGTATTACCGTAAACAGAGGTGTATGCTATAACAATTCCTTCGCTTTCAACACCGTAGGATGACCAGGTGTTGTAAAGGTCAAGATAGTAACCTAAATTTTCTGTAAGCACGGGGCCGTGCAAAGGGCATATCTTTTCAATTTCAAGACTTGCCGCCTTCTTCAAAAGCGCCTGAACCTGTGCACCGTATTTACCAACGATACCGATATAGTAACGGCGCGCCTCGCAAGCCCAATCTTCCTCAACATCAAGAGCACCGAATTTGCCGAATCCGTCTGCGGAGAAAAGCACCTTATCGTAGGAATCATAGGTTACAATAACCTCCGGCCAATGTACCATGGGGGCGGTAACAAAGGTAAGTGTATGCTTTCCGAGAGAAAGGGTGTCACCCTCACCCACAACGATTCTGTTGTCCGAAAATTCTGTTCCGAAGAAGTTTTTCATCATTGCAAAAGCCTTTGCGGAGGAAACCACGGTTACATCGGGGTATATCTTCATAAAGTTTGCAATATTTGCGCTGTGATCAGGCTCCATGTGCTGGATCACAAGATAATCCGGTTTTCTTCCTTCCAATTCACATTCAAGGTTATCGAGCCACTGGTGGGTAAAACGCTGATCCACCGTATCCATAACTGCAATCTTTTCGTCAACTATAAGATAAGAGTTATATGCCATGCCGTTAGGTACCACATACTGACCTTCAAAAAGATCTACCTCATGATCATTCACTCCGATATATCTGATATCTTTGGTAACTGTCATTTTTAAAATTCCTTTCGTTATGTATTTCCTAATAATTTTTTTAAATCCGGAAACAGCTCAACCGACCTTTCAAGTATACCGTTCATATGGGCAATTGCAACACCGTAATTTACAATCGGAATGCCGCTTTGTTTTGCCGCATTTATTCTTGATCTCATCTGCGCTTCGTTGAGCATGCATCCTCCGCAATGAACTATCACCTTATAAGGAGAAAGATCATTTGGGAACTCTGTACCGCTTGTCAGCGTTATCTCAATATCAGCCGAACTGAAATTTTTGATCCATCCGGGCATTTTCACGCTGCCGATATCGTTACACTGACGGTGATGTGTACAGCCCTCGGAAATAAGGACCTTATCACCGTTTTTCAGATCCTTGAGTGAAGCTGCACCCCGCACAAGTTCCTCTAAATCACCCTTATACCTTGCAAAAAGTATGGAAAAAGATGTAAGGGGAAAATCTTTTGGCAGCATTTTTGAAACCTTACCGAAAACCTGAGAATCTGTTATCACAAGCTTAGGCTTTTTTGCAAGAGCTTTGAGAGTATGTGGCAATTCATCGTCCTGGCATACTACCGCCACAGCGCCTACATCAAGTATTTCTCTTAATGTTTGCTGCTGGGGAAGAATTATTCTTCCCTTAGGGGCAGATTCATCAATAGGAACCACCAATACAACTATATCCTTAGGCTCTATAAGATCTGCCACTATATATTTCAGCTCTTTTTTGGGAGTAAGGGAGGCCAATTTTTCTTTAAGCTCATTTATATTTTCACCCTTTAAAGCAGAGAGACTTATTTCATTTTCTTTTTCTGTTTTTATCCGGTTAATATCGCATTTATTGTATGCAATAATATAGGGTATTTCCGCCTTTTCAAAATCGGAAATAAGGTCTTTGTCAAGAGGAGATATACCTTTTGCCGAATCAACGGCAAGTACGGCAATATCTATACTTTTCAGAACCTCTCTTGCCTTTTTTACCCTCAATTCACCAAGCTCTCCCTCATCATCAAGACCGGGGGTATCTATTATAAGTACCGGACCTAACGGAAGAAGCTCCATTGCTTTTTTAACAGGATCGGTGGTTGTTCCCTTGAATTCGGAAACCACAGAAAGCTCCTGCCCGGTTACCGCATTTACAAGGCTTGATTTGCCTGCATTTCGCATACCGAAAAAGCCTATATGTATCCGTTCGCCCGAAGGTGTTTGATTTAAGTTCATTTGTTCCTCTTACTGTATTATACTTCATTTCGGGCACTAAATAAGCAATTTCAAAAAACTGCCAAGCCCGAAGAGGGTGGGTGCAGGGAATCCATTCCCTGCTTAAAATCTGAAATCTCTACGGTTAGAATTTTTAATATCCTCAATATTCTGCTTTGCAATGGCAAGAACCTTTTCTGCAGTTATTTTGCCTAATTCCTTTTCTATAAGCTCATAGCCCACCTTTTTTGTCTCCTCGCTTGCGTAGTCTACCAAAAATTCGGTTAAGGTCATAAGAGCGTTAGGGTGACAGCAATTTATTATCTGTCCCGATTTACAAAGGCTCATAAATCTGTCTCCCGTTCTGCCCTCACGGTAGCAAGCAGTACAGAATGAAGGAATATGGCCGTTTTCCATAAGCCAGCGAACTACCTCATCAAGAGTTCTCTGATCCGAAACATCAAACTGCTCTGTATCTGTAGGTCTTACCTTTTCGGTATAACCGCCAACAGATGTTCTTGATGCACCGCTCACCTGAGATATACCGCAATTAAGCAAACGGGAACGAACCTGCTCGCTTTCACGGGTGGAAATTATCATTCCCGTATAGGGTACCGCAAGGCGTATGCACGCGGTGATCTTGGCAAAGGTATCGTCATCAATGGAATTATCAAACACGGTGGGATCTATGTCCGCCGCACGCTTGATACGGGGAACGCTTATGGTATGAGGACCAACACCGTGTACCGCTTCAAGATGCTCAGCATGCATGATAAGACCGGCAAATTCATATTTGTAAAGCTCAAGTCCGAAAAGTACACCCAAGCCTACATCGTCAATACCGCCCTCCATTGCTCTGTCCATAGCCTCGGTATGATAATCGTAATCGTGCTTGGGGCCTGTGGGATGAAGCTGGAGATAGCTTTCTTTATGATATGTTTCCTGGAAAAGAATGTAGGTACCTATGCCCGCATCCTTTAATTTTCTGTAGTTTTCAACGGTGGTAGCCGCAATGTTTACATTAACACGGCGTATAGCTCCGTTTTTATGATTAACACTGTATATTGTTTTAATACAGTCAAGTATATATTCAATGGGATTGTTTTTGGGATCCTCGCCCGCCTCTATTGCAAGACGCTTGTGTCCCATATCCTGAAGGGCGATAACCTCTGCCTTTACTTCCTCCTGAGTAAGCTTTTTTCTGGGAATCTCCTTGTTTTTTAAGTGGTAGGGGCAATAAACACAGCCGTTTACACAGTAGTTGGAGAGATAGAGGGGAGCAAACATTACTATTCGATTGCCGTAAAATTTGAGCTTTATATCCTCTGCTATCCTGAAAATTTCTTCCACCTTTTCGGGAATATCGCAGGCAAGAAGTACCGATGCCTCACGGTGGGTAAGACCTTTGCAGGTATAGCCGTTGCCCTTTTTTACGGGACGCGCCTTTTCAAGAATAGCATCAATCAGCTCAATGTTATTTTTGTTGGCTTCGGCATATTCAAGAGTTTGCCTTATTTCGCCGTCATTGATAAATTCTTCTGCTTTTAATGATTTGGGATCGTAAATTGCCATTTTGTATAAGTCCTTTCTTTGGGGTCAGATGATCTTTCCCTTTAGATATTTTGTTTATAGTCGCCTCTTTCGGTTACAATTTTATAACCGATAGATTCTACTTGTTCTTTTAATTCTTCAAGCGCCTGTGCCGATTCCGCACCGGTATGGAGCTTGTTATTGTAAAGTGAATACTTTTCTCTTACAGAATAAGGGGAAAGGTTGGGCATAACCACATTTGCCCCTGATAAAATTCCTTTCAATCTGCCGTTTTCTTCAACACTTCCAAGAGCTGTGGTGGCAGGTAAAAGTATATTCGGCTTCATTATTCTTATTATTGAGAGAAGGTAGCAGGTAAGCTCTGCCGAACCTGCCTTTTCATCCTTAAACGGAGTGTCGCTGTGTGGAATAAAAGGACCTATACCGCACATTTCGGGAGAAAATTCCTCAATAAATTTTAAATCTTTTGCAATGTTTTCCGCATTTTGATAAGGACTGCCCACCATAAATCCGCAGCCTGCCTGAAATCCCAAAGATTTGAGATCGGCAAGGCATTTTTTTCTGTTTTCAAGAGTCAGTTCCTTTGGATGCAGCCTTTGGTAATGGCAGCTGTCTGCCGTTTCGTGACGCAGTAAATATCTGTCTGCACCCGCTTCCCGTAAAGCCTTATAGCTTTCGTAGCTTCTTTCTCCAAGAGAAAGAGTTATTGCAACATCGGGGTAAAGCGCCTTGATGCTTTTTACAATATCGCATACCCTTTCATCGGTAAAATAACCGTCCTCTCCGCCCTGCATTACAAAGGTACGGTAGCCGAGAGTGTATCCTTCTTTACAGCACTCAAGTATTTCCTCTTTTGTTAACCGATAACGCTGTGCATTTTTATTGCTTTTGCGTATACCGCAATAAAGGCAATCATTTTTACATATATTTGATACCTCAATGAGCCCTCTTATAAAAATTTTATTTCCGTATACAGGCAAGGTCGCCCTTCTTGCCAGCTCTGCCGCATATTCGGCATTTTCGCGGGAAAAGCTATTTACCGTTTCAAGATACTCATTTTGACTCAAGGTATGTTCTTTATATAATTTATCAATTATCTTTTGCATCTGTTACAACTCCGGAATAGGCAGTTTTAACGCTTACGCCCTCTAATTTTCCTATTTTACCCGAAAGAGCAGAAATTATGTCCTGCGGTGCATCAAGGGCAATACTGATTATACTTATATTCTTTTCACGGTAAGGAATGCCCATTCTTCCAACAATATATTCACCGTAGCTGTGAAGCAACGAGTTTAAGGGCTCAACGCTTTTTGTACTTTCAACTATTATACTCATTACCGCAACTCTTGTACTCATAAAATCTCCGTTTATCAAAATACGCGCCCAATACGGGCGCGTAAAGTTATAATTATAGCTTTTATACGCACCTTGTACTCAGAAGATCTTTGTATTTAGGTTACAGTTTATTATACAACAGACGATATTTTAAGTCAAGATCTTCTTTTAACTGAAACTATTTTAATACATATAAAGCTAAAAGTATGTTGAATTTTCAACAAAATAAGAAATTTACAATATTTTTTTGATCCGTACCATGCCAACGGTCATATCATCCCGTTCTCCGTTTCGTTCTCTTGCCCGGTCAAGAATCTTTTGGCACATTTCGTCAAGGCTAACACCCCTTGCCCAATCATTTGCCAGCATATCCATAAGCCAAAGTCCGTCCTCAAATGAAGCGGATATTCCGTCACTTGCCATCAGCACCACATCCTTATCCTGTAATTCAAATTTGACCTCCTCCGCATTCAGTTCCTTTGTTATTCCAACAGGCATGGTATTTGAAGCGATTTTGAAAACACTGCTTCCTCTTAACACATAAGAAGGGGCGGCACCGCTTTTCACAAAGCATGCTTCACCGTTTAAAAGATCTATTTCAAGAAGGTCAACGGTAGCAGAATTTTCCGTATTTTTACGGCGCAAAAATGAATTCAACATATCAATAGTTTGTTCCTTTTTGTTTCCCGCCCGAAGCATTTTATCAATATATACTCCTGTTAAGCGGGAGGAAAGTGCGGCATCCCTGCCGCTTCCCATTCCGTCACTTATAAGGGAATAAAAATAGTCCTCACCGTTTTCAAAAAAGGTAACACTGTCTCCGTTTATATCCTCCTTTTCCTTTTTCATGGTTGCATGGGCAAATTCAGTTTTATAGATCCTTTGGGTTTTTAGTGACATTGTGATATATTCCCCTTCTATAGAAAAATCAGGAGCACTCAAAGGAGCCTTTATTACCCTTTCAAAGCTTCGTCTTATCTCATCCACACCAAGCTTTACCCTTGCAAGATCAATACCGCCGGCAACAATATGCTTTTTGCGCTTTCCGTAAACGCAAAGATTGGATGCGGAAAAATTCAGGTATCTTGCACAGCTTTTCAGCTTTTGTGTAAGCTCGGTATCTATTTCAAATTCCTTTGCATTTTCGTTCAATGCCTGAATCAAAAGAGCCGATATAGCCGCATAATCCATACTGAACACCTCCGCACAGCTTCCCTCAAGGGCATGCTTTAATTTTTCCGAATAGTTTCCGTTTACTTCTTCCATTATATCATCCATACGGTTGCATTTTTTTGTGATATTCAGAGGCATCATATCGGTATTTGCTCTTTTTCCTTCATATATCTGCATGGAAAGTGCGGTAAGCGCACTTGCAGTCTGTTCATAATCGGTATCCCAGCATATACGCTTTCGGGGGCATGCTTTACAATACTTTTCAAAGCTCTGCTCCACCCCTTTTTTCACCTCATCGGCACGGGGCTTTTTCTCAACACAGGAAAGACTGTAGAATATTTCCGAAAGGGAAGAAAAAGAATCAGACATTGCCTTTATCCGTTCCCGTTGCCCCTCGTTTTGCCGTTCTTTTACCGAAACTATATCGTTTCTGCTCTCGCTTTCCCTGCTTTGCCCCAAATATATACCTGCCTTCGGGAGTATATCCAGATGGGCAAGAGGAGTGAAAATAAGACTTGCCGCCAAAAGATCCGGTGCAAAGCTTCGCAAAGCGGTAAAGCCGTCAAGATAAACACTGTATGCAATGCCTGAAAGCAGCGCGCCTGCCGCAGCATACACGCTTCCCTGTTTCCAGAAAAGTCCCGATATCACCCCTGCCACGGCAAAAAGGGGAGAATAAAATACATTATAGGCAAGACCTGCGAAAAGACCTGCAATACCGCCCCTTAGCATTCCGCATTCCTTTGATATATAAAGTGTAACCGTAAAAGCGGCAATACAGGAAAGAGAAAAACCGAAAAGAGTATATCCGTTAAGAGAGAACACGCAAAAACTCATAAGTGCGCATAATCCTGCATCATGCAAGGAGGTAAACTTATACTTTGAATCCAAAGCCCCCGAAAATAAAAATGTAAGTATCGGCGCTGCAAAAACACCGAAAAGAAGCCCGAAAAAGTCAAACCACAAAAATCCGCCCTTTACGCATGAAACAACCCCGAAAAAAAGCATCATAAGGGATGAAAGCATTAGCTTGTAGGTTATTTTTTCACAAAAAAGCCTCTCCCCCCATTCCTTGTTTGTCATATAGGAAAAAACAAAGCGGAACAAAAGTGCCATTGTGTAAATAAAAAACATTGTTGCCGCCATATCCGTAACAAAAAGAGAGGAAAGTATAAGTCCCACATAAACAAAGGGGGTGTATTTTCCACCGGCGCAAAACAGTGCCGCACCAAGGGGATAGCTTGCAAAAACCAGATCCGCCCTTCCGAAAAAGAATGCCATTGCTCCAAAGCCTACACCCCTTGCAGCATAATTCAGTCTTAAATTTATTTCTTCTCTGCGTTCCTTTTTTGTCCCCTCTATTCTTATGTAATTGCGTAAAAAAAGCGAGGTACTGTTTTTCACCTTTTTGGCTGCCCGTTCGATATCCGAACGGAATTTTTTGTTATCCATTTTTTTACCCGTCCTTTATTTCTTTGTTGATTAGATTTTACACTTTGAGAGAAAAAACTATTGTCGGGAAAGGAATATCGAATTAAAGTTTATTTTAATGCATTGAAGTGGGAAATATTTTAAAGTGAAATTACCTATAAAAATCGGGTACGGAAATATAAAAAGACAGAATTACCCAAGGAAAATTGTCAAAGTATTTTTATTTTTTTCATTATGGACTTGTAATATTCAAAATTATAATATATAATGTACAATAGATTATTATTTTTTTAGGGAGACATATGGAAAAATGGTTTTAGAAAACATCGATTTTATCACATCACTTGACGAAGAAGTTGGCAAGGCGGTAAAGCTTGAATATGACAGAGCTCAGAGAGGTATTGAGCTTATAGCTTCCGAAAATGTAGTATCCCCCGCAGTGCTTGCGGCAATGGGAACAACCCTTACCAACAAATATGCTGAAGGCTATCCCGCAAAGCGTTATTACGGCGGATGCGAATGTGTAGATATTGTTGAGAATATAGCTATAGAAAGAGCAAAGAAGCTTTTTGGAGCAGAAGCAGCAAATGTACAGCCCCATAGCGGTGCACAGGCAAACCTTGCGGTTTATTTTGCACTTCTGGAGCCCGGTGATACCGTTCTTGGTATGAATCTTGCTCATGGTGGCCATCTTACCCACGGCAGCCCCGTAAATATGTCGGGTAAATATTACAACTTTGTACCCTACGGTGTATCGGATGATGAACAGGTTATAGATTATGATGCACTTGAAGCAAAGGCAATTGAAGTTCAGCCCAAGCTTATCGTTGCAGGTGCTTCCGCATACCCCAGAATTATAGATTTCAAGCGCATTTCCGAAATTGCAAAGAAGGTTGGCGCTTACTTTATGGTAGACATGGCTCATATTGCAGGTCTTGTTGCTTCAGGCCAGCATCCCAATCCCTGCGAATATGCAGATGTAGTTACCACCACCACACATAAAACCCTCCGCGGTCCCAGAGGCGGTATGATCCTTTGCAAGGCTGAGCTTGAAAAGGCTATCAACAAGGCAGTATTCCCCGGTACACAGGGCGGCCCCCTTATGCACATTATTGCCGCAAAGGCAGTTTGCCTGGGCGAGGCTCTCAAGCCCGAATTCAAGGCTTACGGTGAACAGATAGTTAGAAATGCCGCTGCATTTGCAGAGGAGCTTAAAAAGGAAGGCTTCAATCTTGTTTCCGGCGGTACCGATAACCACCTTATCCTTCTTGATCTCCGTAATTTCGGCATTACAGGCAAGGAGCTTGAAAAGAAGCTTGACGAGGTATATATTACCGTTAATAAGAACGCTATACCCAACGATCCCGAATCTCCCTTTGTAACCAGCGGTATCCGTCTCGGTACTGCAGCAGTTACCACAAGAGGATTCAAGGAAGATGATATGAGAGTTGTTGCAAAGATGATCAAGCTTGCGGCAACAGATTTCGATAATTCCGCAGACCTTATCAGAGAAACCATCACAGATCTCTGCAAAAAGTACCCCTTATACGAAGGCTGAGCATCTGCACTTCGGCAAACTTTCGGGCATGAAAATTGATATAAATCAATATTCAGCGCCCGAAACCGACTATTGGGGTATATTCAAATATTTAAGAAGTAGGTAATAAAATGCCAATTAAGATCCCACGCGGTCTGCCTGCAGGGCAGACATTAGAAAATGAGAATATATTTGTAATGGACGAGTTCCGCGCAGAGCATCAGGATATAAGACCTTTGAAAATCGCTATTCTTAATCTGATGCCCACAAAGGAGACCACCGAAACACAGCTTGTCCGTCTCCTTTCAAACACCTCGCTTCAGATAGACCTTACATTGCTCTCTACTGCCACCCATACACCAAAGCACACCTCTGCCGAGCATATGGATGCCTTTTACAAGAGCTACTATGATGTTAAAAATGAAAAATTTGACGGGCTTATCATAACGGGTGCACCGGTTGAGGACCTTGAATTTGAAGAAGTGGATTATTGGCCCGAACTGGTTGATATTTTTGAATGGTCTAAAACCCATGTTTTCTCCACCATGTACATTTGTTGGGCAGCTCAGGCGGCGCTTTATTATAATTACGGTATACCCAAATATCATCTTGACAGTAAGATGTTCGGGGTTTTCCCCCATACGGTCCGCCTTTCCAGACATCCTTTGGTAAGAGGATTTGATGAAGAATTTCTTGCTCCCCATTCAAGACATACAGAGGTTTTGGCGCAGGATATCAAAAAGATACCGGAGCTGCTTTTACTTTCCGCTTCGGAAATGGCAGGAGTATATCTTGTTGTTGCTTCGGATTGCAGAAAGGTTTTTGTTACGGGACACTGTGAATATGATTACAACACTCTTTCAAAGGAGTATTTCCGTGATATAAACAAGGGACTCAACATTGAAGTACCCTACAATTACTTCCCCGAAAACGATCCAACAAAGATCCCCCCAAACAGATGGCGCTCCCATGCAAATCTTCTGTTTTCAAATTGGCTGAACTATTGCATTTATCAGCCAACACCTTTTGATCTAAACGATATCAAGTGAGGTTATCATGAATACCAAGGAACTTATACAGGCCATAAAAAATAATAAATTCAACGATACCTTTGTTGCTCTTTATACAGCGGCAAAGGTTGATTTGCAAAAGGAAAGATATATTGAGGCAATAAAGGAATTTGAAGCTCTTTACGGTGAAAAAGAGGTTTCCCTTTTCTCTGTTCCCGGCAGAAGCGAAATTTCCGGAAATCATACCGATCACAACCACGGCAGAGTAATTGCGGCTTCCATCGACCTTGATATTATTGCTGTTGCTGCAAAAAGATCAGACTCTACCGTTTCGGTAACAAGCAAAGGCTTTGAACCGGATAATGTTAATATTGAAGCTCTTGTTCCCAATGAATCAGACTACGGAAGATCCTGTGCGCTTATTGCGGGGGTTGCCCACGGCTTTTTGGAAAACGGCTTTAATATAGGCGGTTATGAGGCTTATACCACCTCAAATGTTTTCAAAGGTTCAGGACTTTCTTCCTCTGCTGCCTTTGAGGTTATGATAGGTAACATCTTTAATCATTTTTATAATGAAGGAAAGATTGAAAACAGTAAGATTGCCATTATCAGCCAGTATGCCGAAAATGTTTTCTTCGGAAAACCCTGCGGTCTTATGGATCAGATGGCATGTGCGGTTGGCGGCTTTATAAATATTGATTTTGCAGATAAATCCAATCCCGTTATCAAAGCTCCCGAATTTGACCTTACATCCCGCGGCTATAGCCTTTGTATAGTGAACACAGGCGGAAACCATACCGATCTTACCGATGATTATGCCGCAGTTCCTGCAGAAATGAAAGCGGTTGCTTCATATTTCGGCAGAGAGGTTTTAGGAGATATCACCGAGGAAGAGCTTGTTTGTGCAATTCCTCAATTGCGTGAAAAATTCGGAGACCGGGCGGTTTTGCGTGCTCTTCATTTCATAGACGAAAACAAGAGAGTTGATGCTCAGGTAGCTTGCCTTGCAGAAAATGACCTTGAAGGATTTTTTGCAGGTGTTATGGCATCGGGTAATTCCAGTTTTAAGCTTTTACAGAATATATTCACCACAAAAAATCCCGCAGAACAGGGATTAACTCTGGCTCTTGACCTTACCGAAAGAGCTCTTAAGGGTAAAGCTGCTGCATGGAGAGTTCACGGCGGCGGCTTTGCAGGGACCATTCAGGCATTCGTTCCTTGTGGTGATGTAGAAGCGTATAAGAGCTACATAGAAAAGGTGTTTGGAGAAGGAAACTGTCATATCCTGAATGTCCGCACAAAGGGCGCAATCAAGCTTTAAACAAAAACCGCTAACACTCTGTATAATGAAAGATAATTTTGAAATTCATACTCTTTTCTCCGGCTCTTCGGGCAACAGCCTTTTTATAAGAGCCGGAGATACAAAAATTTTAATAGACGCCGGCAAGTCCATGCGAACAGTTAAAACCGCCCTTTCAACGATCGGAGAAGATCTTTGCAAGATAGATGCGGTTTTTGTTACCCATGCCCATACCGACCATACTGCGGGAATACCTGTAATATCAAGAAATTATACAATGCCGATATATCTTACCGATCAAACCGCATCCCAGCTTCTTGAAAAAACAAGCATGGAGCATTCCCGTTTTACTGTTCACAAAGAAAGAGATATAGTTGAAATAAAGGATTTAAAAATACATTCCTTTGTTACTCCCCATGATTGTAACGGAAGTGTTGGTTACATAATAGAGATACCCGGAGAATACCGTTTTGGTATCTGCACCGATACAGGCTGCATCTCAAAGGAAATGGTAAATGAGCTCTGTTTTTGTGACGGAGTAATAATTGAATCAAACTATGACGAAAAAATGCTGAAGGAGGGGCCGTATCCTTACTATCTGAAGCAAAGAATTGCGGCTAATACGGGACATCTTTCAAACACAAAAGCAGCTCAGCTCTGTTGTATGCTGGCAAATGCAGGTGTAAAAAAGATAATGCTTGCCCATCTTTCAAAAGAGAACAATCTTCCCGAACTTGCATTGAAAAAATGTTGTAACGCACTTTATGAAAACGGCTTTTTTGATATAGATATTACAGTGGCAGACAGATTTGTTCCAACGAGGTTTTAATATGTTAAACATAAACATAATATGCTCCGGTACAGGTAAGGTCAAGGATTCCTATTACCGCGAAGCATGGGCTGAATATGAAAAACGCCTTTCGGCTTACTGCAAGCTCAAATGCATTGAGGTTGGCGAAAAGGACAGCGATATTTTAGCGGCTCTTCCCAAGCGCAGCTTTGTAATTGCCCTTGCGGTAAACGGCAAACAGCTTTCAAGTGAAGAATTGGCAAAAAAGATTGATAATCTTGAGGTGCAAGGCAATTCGGAAATAACCTTTATAATCGGCAGCTCTGAGGGCTACGGAAAAAGTGTTGAGGATACAGCGGACTTTCTGCTGTCATTTTCAAAAATGACATTTCCCCACCGTCTTATGAGAGTAATTCTTCTTGAGCAGCTTTACCGGGCAATGAATATAAATGCCGGAGGCAAATATCACAAATAATTTTATGAAAAAGTAATTATTTTAAAAGGAGGCACTTATATGTATACAAAAAAGCGAAACACGATACAGATCATCGGTCTGGCAGTTTGTATTCTCATAACCGCAGCCGTTGTGTTATTCGCGTTTTTACACAGAACAAATACTAAAAAAGTCTCCGAAAGTCCGCAGAACAACGATCCCTTGGCAACAGACAAAGAGCTTTACGATCCTATAGGAGATGTTGTAAAAAACGGAAGTGTACAGCAAAGTGTTCCCTATATAAATTTCGTATATAAAGATGAAATAGTAAAATTTCAAACTTTGGAATCTGCCAAAACAGAAGGTTTTTCCATTACCTCTGAAGTTTATGACGAAAGCTGCAGAATAGTACTTGCCAAGGGTTCGGATTCATTTTCAACAAATTGGACAGAAATTACCCAAAAGGTACAAAAGGTTGTAACCGAACCGGGAAATAAGGGCGGATATTTTTCAAAAAACACAACCGAAAATGCCGATGCACCCCTTTTGCAGCCCTATTACGGTTATATCATATACAAGGGCAAGGATAAATGCCAGCTTCTTGACTCCAACGGAAATCTGCTTTTGGCATATTTTTCGGGATATGAGCCTGCATATACCGTAACCCTATTCGGATCGCCTCTTTTCAAAAAGGACGGTAAATACTATTATTATCACGATTCATCGGTTACAAAAGGAGTATTTTACGATCAGATAAATGAAGAAACCTTTGCTACCCTGCCCGAAAATATTCCCACAGCATATCAGTATCTCAATTTTGACAAGGCATTTTTATATAACTACTATGTAAAAAATGAGGGCAATGAAGCTTTTATTACCGAAACCTCTGCACAAATGCCCACCGCACCCGGAATGGTGGAATACACAGTAGATGAAAACACCCTACTTGATATACAAACTCCCGAATACAATTACAAAAGATCCCAAACCGGATTATACCCCTTTTATACCTTCACCTATACAGACTCCGAAAACCCCGTAGCAGAACAGATCTTCTGGGGTTATATGGATGAAAAAGGGGATGTGGTAATAGAGCCTGTGTTCAAGGCAGCATATCCTTTTTCGGATGACGGATACGCTGTTGTACTTGATACACACGAGCACCTCTGCACCATTGATGTAAAGGGAAGGATAGTTTATAACCCTTACGATCCGCCCTTGTTTATTCCCGAAATGGGTAATAAAAAAATAAGAGATACCTATTATATGCCGGATACCTACGGTACAGAAAATACGGGTATGTTCAGAATAGACAACGGCCATGTGCTGATGCGCAGAAGGCTTGTGGATACAGAAAGCGGATATCTTATAAAACGCGAAACAAGAGTTGTAATATCCGCAGAAGGGCAGTATCTTAATTACCCAAACGATTATAATCTTATATCCTACAGTAACGGAATGCTTTTACTTGAAAAGGACGGGCTGTACGGATATATGAACTATCTTGGGGAATGGGTAATAGAGCCCGTTTACAGATATGCCCTGCCATTTTCGGAAGGCCTGGCTGTTGTAGGCTACCGCCCCGATAAATTAGGTATGATAAATACAAAGGGTGAGCTTGTTATGCCCTATATGTATTCAGTTCTTCTTTCCTGTAGCGGCGGTATGATATGCGCCTATGAAAATGAAAACGGTTGGACAGTTTACAATAAGGTAAGTACTGCTGCCGATACCAAGGACTTTGTAAGTCCCATGCTTACACTTAAATACAGAGCAATTGCCGAGGTAAAGCAGCAATATGCACTTTATTTAAAGGAAGAAGAGGAAAAGAAAAAGCAACAGGAAGAACAAAACAAGCCTCAGCCCGAAACAAATAACGATCCCCAAACAGAAATCAAACCCGAAACACAAAAACCGGAAGAAACCGATCCCAAACCCGAAGAAACAACACAAGGAGAATAAAATGAGCTACTACGCAGGGGAAGCCGATATAGCGGTAATCGGTGCAGGTCATGCAGGAATAGAAGCAGGTCTTGCAGGAGCGCGCCTTGGTCTTAACACCCTTGTTTTTACAATAAATTTAGATGCGGTGGGCAACCTTCCCTGTAATCCCTCTATCGGAGGTACGGGCAAAGGACAGCTTGTTCACGAAATAGATGCCATGGGCGGAGAAATGGGCAAAGCTGCCGATAAGGTTACTTTGCAATCAAGAATTCTTAACCGCGGAAAAGGGCCTGCAGTCCATTCCTCCCGTATTCAGGCAGACCGAAGAAAATATCAGAATATAATGAAGCACACCCTTGAAAATACAAAAAATCTCCGTCTTATTCAGGCAGAGGTTATAAGGGTTGGTATAGAAAACAGCAGAGTTACGGAGGTAGAAACTGCCTTTGGTGCTGTATGGAAGATAAAGGCTTGTATCATCTGCTCCGGCACATACCTCAACGGTAGAGTTATAACCGGTGATACATCATATATTTCCGGTCCGGACGGAATGCTTGCCGCAACCCATCTTACCGCCTCTCTTGAAAAAGAGGGGGTTCGTTTCATGCGTTTCAAAACCGGAACACCCGCCCGTGTACATAAGGACAGTATTGATTTTACAGAGCTTGAAGTACAAAACGGCGATGAGGATATACACCCTTATTCCAAAGACACAAATAATGAAGAGTTTGCCAAAATTCCGCAAATACCTTGCCATGTGGTATATACCAATGCAAAAACCCATGAGATAATCCGTTCAAATCTTGACAAAAGCCCCCTTTATTCGGGTAAAATCAAGGGAACAGGCCCCCGTTACTGCCCTTCTATTGAGGACAAGGTAGTTCGTTTTGCAGATAAAGATCGCCATCAGCTCTTTATTGAGCCCATGGGCGAGGATACAAAGGAAATGTATATTCAAGGCTTTTCTTCATCAATGCCGGAAGAGGTACAGATGCAAATGCTTCGTTCCCTTCAGGGCTTTGAAAACGCGCAGGTTATGAGAACCGCTTATGCTATTGAATATGACTGTATTGATCCAACCCAGCTTTATCCTACCCTTGAATTCAAGGATATTTCCGGTCTTTACGGTGCAGGTCAGTTTAACGGTTCCTCAGGCTATGAGGAGGCTGCCGCACAGGGCCTTGTGGCAGGTATAAATGCCGCACTTAAAATAAAGGGCGAAAAAGAGCTTATACTTCCCAGAAGCAGTTCCTATATAGGAACTCTTATAGATGACCTTGTTACCAAAGGCACAAATGAACCCTACCGTATGATGACAAGCCGTTCAGAATACCGTTTGCTTCTGCGCCAGGATAATGCAGATAAAAGACTGTGCGAATACGGTTTGAGTACCGGTCTTTTGCCCAAGGAAAGATATGAACGGGTACAGAAAAAGTATGAGGAGATAGAAAAGGAAAAGCAGAGAATGGAATCAACCGTTATCTCTCCCCTTGTGGCAAACCCTCTGCTTGAAAGATATGAAACCGCCCCCGTAAAATCGGGAGTGAAATTAGCAGAGCTGCTGCGCCGTCCTCAGCTTGATTACGAGGCATTAAAAGAGATAGACCAAAACCGCGTGCCACTTGACAGGGAGGTTATAGAAACTGCGGCAATAGAGATAAAATATGACGGTTATATCCGCCGTCAGCTCTCGGAAGCAAAGAAGCAGGAAGGTCTTGAAGCAAAGGCTTTGCCCGAAGATATTGATTATAATGAAATCAAGGGTTTAAGACTTGAAGCAAGGCAGAAGCTGAATGCAATAAGACCGAAAAATATCGGTCAGGCTCAAGGAATTTCAGGAGTAAGTCCTGCTGATATTTCCGTACTTATCATCACCCTTTGGGGAGGAAACAAATAATGAGCTTTTGTGAAAAATATTTTGAGATAATGGATAAGAATTTCCCCGATAAGCGTTATTCTACCGATGAGCTTGCAGGAAAATTTGAAATACTTTACAACGAGCTTGTTGCCTTTAATGAAAAGGTAAATCTTACAGCTGTTACCGATATTGAAGGAGTAATAGCCAAGCATTTTGCCGATTCGCTTTTGATAGAAGAATATATTCCCGAAGGCTCAGAAGTTATTGATGTGGGCTGCGGAGGAGGATTTCCCACTCTGCCTCTGGCAATAGTAAGAAAAGATTTGGAAATAACTGCCCTTGATTCCACACAAAAAAAGCTGAATTTTGTTTCGGAAATGGCGCAAAAGCTTTCTCTTAATGTCAGCGTTCTCTGCGCAAGAGCTGAGGAAACCGCAAGAAAAGACGAATATCGGGAAAGCTTTGATGTATGCGTTGCAAGAGCTGTTGCAAGACTCAATATTCTTTCCGAGCTTTGTATACCCCTGGTTAAAAAGGGAGGACTTTTTATTTCCTGCAAAGCGGCAATAGGCGAGGAAGAATACCGTGAGGCAAAAAACGGAACCGAGCTTCTCGGCGCAAAAACAAAAAATACCTTCACCCCTATACTCCATACTGTTACAGAGGAACAAAAAAGAAGCATATTTATTTTTGAAAAGGTAGAACATACCCCTCAAAAATATCCCCGTCAGTATGCAAAAATAACAAAAAAACCCTTGTAAATTGACATGCCGTATAAAATATGGTACTATATTATAAATATTCTCCCATAATGAGGAACAAAAATGACCGAAAAAAAAGTTAGAGTTAAGATATATTCAAGAATAACCGACCTTTCCGCAATAAACATGGCAGAAAAGGTTCTTGGGCAAGAGGGTGCAATAAATGCATCCGAGGATGATATAATAGAATACTCAACCGACGGTAAGATCGTTGAAAAAGGGGATGTTTTGGAGCTTTCCTATGAAGAAAGTGTAGAAATGGGTATGGAAAACACCCTTACCACCCTTATTTTTAAAAAGGATTTTCCCAATACCGTAACCATGGCGCGTACGGGCGAAAATGCCGCAGGTCTTATTTTCAGCGATACACAAAAGCGTCAGCCCTGCTCCTACAATGTTGGAGGATACGCTTTTAATTTCTGTATATACACAAGAAAAATAGAAAACCTTGTAACCCTTAAAGGTGGAACACTTATTTTAGATTATGTTATTGAGATACAGGGTGTAAAAACACAGCGCAACCGTTTTGAAATAAAGGTTGATGAAATGAGAAATTACTGATATGGAAATTTTAGATTCCGTTAAATTCAGAGCCGCGGCAAAGCAGGAGCTTTCGGGAGCATATCTTTTCTTTGGAGAAGAGGAGTATCTGAAGCATTCCTGCCTTGAAATTGCCCGAAAAAGTGTTTTGGGGGACAATATCGGGGATTCCTTTAACCATATACGGTTGGATGAAGAAAACTTTTCCTGTGATGCCCTTGAAAATGCAATTATTTCTCTTCCCGTTTTCAGTGATAAAAAATTGGTTGAGATACACAGCATAAATCTTAATTCCATGAAGGAAAAGGAGATAGAGGAGCTTTGCTCTACCCTTTCGATGACAGAGGATAATCCCGAAACTGTATTGATCCTTTATGCTGCCCCCTTTGAGCTGGATGCAGGTGATGCCCGCCGCCCCTCAAAATTGCTGACCTCCCTTGCAAGAGTGCTTATCCCGGTAGGTTTTGAAAAACAGAGCCGCGAAAAGCTTGTAAAGTGGGTGATTTCCCACTTTAACCACAACAAAGTAGCATGCTCAAAGGATATGGCTTTACTTCTTTTAGATACATGCGGCCATGATATGTATGCCCTTTCGGGTGAAATAGAAAAGCTGTGTGCCTATATTCTTCAAGACAAAAGAAATGAGCTTTCGGCAGCGGATATATCTTTGCTTGCAACAAAAAACAAGGAAATAGGCGAATATGACTTCAGCAATGCCATTCTGCAAAAAAACACGGAAAAGGCATTTTATATCCTTTCAAAGTATGAAATGGAGGATAAAAGCGGCAAAGAGGTAAACCTTACCTTAGGAAGCATTATCCGCATATTCACTTCTCTTTATAAGATCTCCCTTCTGGATAAAAAAGGAATGAGAGACGATGAAATTGCAAAGGAACTGAAAATGAATTCCTATCAATGCTCCCTTTACCGCAAAAACCTTGGGAGAAGAACCCCTGAGGAGCTTGAAAGAATTCTTCTTTTATGCCGTGAGGCAGATGCGCAGCTTAAAATAGGTGCGCAAAAAGGCTACGTGGTTCTTTCTAAACTTATTGTAGGTGCGGCAAGATGAGTGAAAAGCTGATCATAACAAAACCCATAATAGTTGAAGGGAAATACGATAAAATAAAGCTCGACTCTATATGCACCGCACAGGTTATCACCACAAAGGGCTTTGGAGTATTTAAAAGCAACGAAACAAAGGATTTTTTAAAAAGAGTTGCCGAAAAAACCGAAATAATTGTTCTTTGTGACAGCGACGGTGCAGGAAGAGTTATAAGAAACCATATAAAATCCTTTTTGCCTGCGGAAAAGCTCATCCATTTATATATTCCGGATATAGAGGGCAAGGAAAAAAGGAAAATTGCCCCCTCCAAGGCAGGAACTCTCGGAGTTGAGGGCATCAATGCGGAAATTTTAAGAAAACTGTTGCTTCCCTATGCACAGGATTCGTCATATATCCCCGAAAGTGCGGGAATTACAAAGCTTGATCTGTATAATGACGGTCTTTTGGGCGGTACAAACAGCCATGAAAAAAGACTTGCACTGCAAAAAAAATTAAAACTGCCAAAGGAGCTTTCAAGCTCAGCATTTCTTGATGCCTTAAATCTTATATGCAGTTACAACGAATACAAGGAGTTGGTAAAATGAAAGCAATGAAAAAAGAATCTGTAGGAGAATTTATAAGATACCTTATTATAGGTTTTTCAAACACGGGTATAAATTGGGCAGTTAATGCTCTTTTAAATGAGCTTACTCCCTTGGGAGGCTTTTCGCTTGGTGCAACTATAGCATCGGTTATTGCATGGATCATCTCAACAATGTTCTTTGCATTCTGGATGTATAAATTCTTTGTTTTCAAAAGTAAAAGCCTTGCTGCAGGCATACTTTGGACAGAATTTGCCGGATTTACCTCTGCCCGTCTTCTCACCCTCGGTGTTGAGGCTCTCATAATGTTTATCGGTTGTACAGCCCTTGGCTTTGACCATGATGTCAACATTGCCCTTTCAAGAGTTATCGAAGGTAATACCAAAGTGTTCTTTGATTTCACCCTTGGCGAAAGATATTTCGTTAAGCTTGTTGCCTGTGCTGTAGTAACCGTAATCAATTATATTTTCAGTAAACTGGTCATATTCAAAAAGGGACAGCGTCTTTCTAACGAAGAGGATCACAGAGATGAAGGAGAAGCCGTAATAAAGGATTAACATATTTTACTGCAAATCTCCACAGCAAAAGAAATATCCTCTCCCGCAATCAAAAAAATATAATTTCCCTTTGAAAAAACCTCACATTCTTTTACCTTTTCACAAAGAAATTCTGAAGAATTGGGATTGATCTCAGGTGTTAAAAGCATCTTTTTTCTGCGGTTGAGCATACGCTCCACAGTATCCCTTTCGGAACGGTATTTGGTTTTGAATATATGAAGCTCGTTTATTTCTGTTCCTTTTGAAATATAAATAGCGTAGCTTTCAATAACTTCAAGCTCTTTGGGTACTTCTTCGTTTTCATAGTAAAGTGCGCCCAATTCGCTTTGGGAAATATAGCTTTCGCTTGATTCCTGCGCCCGGCTTGTATATAAAAATCCGTCCGGCAAGCTTACACCCTTATCAAAAAATCTCTGCATTATTTCCAAAGCACTTTCAGGACTTTGAGCGCACGAAAAGAGAATAAGGCAAAAGGATAATATAATTATAATTTTTCGGTTCATTGCAACCTCCCGTATGGGGATTATCTATACATATATATGAGGAAAAAGATGAAATATTACAAATGCCGAAAAGAAGATATCGGCAAAAGTGTACTTGAAATACTGATCTCGGAAGGCGAGCTTCTTCCCGAAACACCCTGTGGTGGCAAAGGTAACTGCGGCAAATGCCGTATGAAATTAAAAGGAAACATTTGCCCTGCTTCAGACAGTGAAAAAGCTCTTTTAAAAGAAGAACAAAAGGATGGAATCCGTCTTATATGCATGGCAAGGGCAGAGGGAGATTTTGAGTACGAAGAAATAAAGAATGAATCTTCAGCAAAAATACAAACCGATTATTATTGCAAAGAAACAGAAATCAAAAACCGCAACAGCCTTTTGGCAATAGATATAGGCACAACCACCGTTGCAATGTATAAAATTGAAAATGGCAGCATTTATGAAAAGACAAGCTTTTTGAATCCGCAGCGCATTCACGGTGCCGATGTTATTTCCCGGCTTGTTTATGCAAGTCAAGGCGGCGAGGATAGTTTGAAAAATGAAATATGTAACGCCATAACGAAAAACTGTGAAAAGGAATTTGATCATGCCGTTATTTGCGGCAATACCGCTATGGAACATTTTCTTTGCGGCAAGGATTCATCCGGAATTGCAAAATTACCCTTTATTCCCGCCACACTTTTCGGTGAAAACTATTCCTTTGATTTTTGCAAAAACACTTTTATAGCTCCTTGTATTGCCGCATATGTGGGTGGAGATATAACCCTTGGAATGTTGGCGGCAGAGCTTGACAAAGAGAAGGAGATCACCCTTTATATAGATATTGGTACAAACGGAGAAATTGCCTTAAAAAAAGGTGAAAAAATTCTTTGCTGTGCGGCTGCCGCAGGCCCCGCCTTTGAGGGAGGAAATATCGAATTCGGTATGACCGCAACCAAAGGTGCCGTTGAAAGGGTATATGCAGAAAATAACACCTACCGCTATAATACCGTTGGGGATTCTGAACCCGAAGGAATATGCGGTTCAGGGCTTATAGACGCGGCAGCGGTATTCCTTGAGCTTGAGCTTATGGATGAAACGGGCAGACTTTGTGAGGATAAATATTATTTCGGAGAAAAGGTATTTATATCTCAAAAGGATATTCGTAACCTTCAAAGTGCAAAGGCGGCAATAGCCGCAGGAATACGAACCCTTTGTTATGAAATGAATTGCAAGGTTTCGGATATAGAAAAAGTAATAATCGCAGGAGGCTTCGGCACTCATATAAATACCGATTCAGCTTTACAAATCGGACTTATCCCCTATGAATTCAAAGGGAAAACCGAATCTTTGGGGAATCTTGCGGGATTGGGCGCAGTATTACTTTGCTTAAACAATGATAAAGAAAGACTGAACACTCTTTTGAAAAATGTTGAGTATACAGAGCTTTCCGGTAATAAAAAATTCAATGAATATTATATAGAAGAAATGATGTTTGAATATTGAGAAAGGATATAAATTTATGAAGATAACAGTTATCGGTGCAGGAAGATGGGGAAGCTGTATTGCATGGTATCTTGACAGAAGCGGTCATGATGTTACCATATACGGTCCAAAGGATACCCCCGATATGATAGCCTTTACGAATACCCGTTCAAACGGACTGATCACACTTTCGGATACAACCAAGCTTTGCTATAATCTCAAAGAAGCTCTTTGTGCCGATGTTATAGTTATTTCTATAGGCTCTCAGGGACTTCGTTCCCTTATAGATGAGATCAATGCCATTGACGAAAATACAGAACGAACCTTTATCCTGTGCATGAAGGGTATTGAAATAGAAAGCGGTATGCGCCTGACTGAAGTAGTGGAGGAACAGAGTAAATTCAATGTAAATGTTGCGGTTTGGATAGGTCCGGGACATGTTCAGGAATTTTACCGCGGCATTCCTAACTGTATGATCATAGATTCAAAAAATTCCGCATTGAAGAAGATGCTTGTTGAAGAGTTTTCAAGCGATCTTATCCGCTTCTATTACGGAGAAGATCTTTTGGGAAATGAAGTTGGCGCCGCGGCAAAGAATGTAATAGGAATTGCGGCAGGTATGCTTGACGGAATGGGACTTTCTTCCCTGAAGGGAGCCCTTATGTCCAGAGGTACCCGTGAGGTTTCCCGCCTGATAAAAGCAATGGGGGGAAACGAGCTTTCCGCTTACGGCTTATGCCACCTTGGTGACTATGAGGCAACCGTATTTTCTCAGTTCAGCCATAACCGTATGTTTGGTGAAACCTATATAAAGGGTGAAACCTACGGCAAATTGGCAGAGGGTTATTATACTGCAGCCGCATTGCATAACCTTTGTGTGAAATATAATGTTGAGATGCCCATTTCCGAAACCGTTTATCAGATACTTTATAACAATGCTGAACCCAAAGAAGCTTTGGATACACTCTTCAAGCGTCCCATCAAAAAAGAATTGAGATAAATAAAAATACATAATATAAATGTCCCCTGTACCTTTCAAATCGGTACAGGGGATGTTTTTGTTTTAATTCAATTAAACTTAAACGAGTATATTCTTGAATTATCAAGCTCAAATGTAATAGAAACAAGTTTTCCTTTATATACATCAAGGGTATCCGAAAAATCTACGGTATCGCAGATATTATCACCGGTAAAGCTGTTTTCAAAGATAACATCACCCTTGGTATCCTTTATCATCATCTTAACATCACCGTCATGGTTAAGCTCAAAGGAATTTCCTTCAAAGGTAAGATACTTTGTAACAACGGTGGAGCTATCGGTATCAGAGCCTAAGCTTCTGAAACCGTCCAATCTCATAACATAACGGTAAAGCACCATGCAATCCTTTGAATTATCCCACTCTCTCATATAGAATGAAAGCTCATCCTCTGCAGTCTGAATATATCCTACACAGGCAAAGCAATCACCGTGAACAGCATGTTCAACATTTGGAGCAGTAATAATGGGATCGGTATTTCTATCCCAATTTTTAAGATCGCGGCTTGTCATAAGAAGAGTTGCGGTGGTCATCGGAGAATAAGTAAACTTTGTGGGAAGTCCTACATAAATATTTCCTCTTTCATAGGGCATAACACCATTGGTATACATCTGCCAATCGTTACCGTCCGAATATTCAAGAGGTACGGGAAGTGACCAGTTGATACAGTCATCACTTTCGGAATAACGAACATCACGAACTAATTTTTCGGGATATGCCTGAACAAAGTCGGCATTAAGGCTGTAATTATCCTTATAGTGGAATCCGCGCACAAAGGCTACATATTTACCTCTTGCCTCATCCCAATATACTGTGTTAAGAGAATCGAAATAGCATCCTCTGGTCTGGGCAGGAGTTTTCATAACCTTTACCTCCTTACCGCTAAAGAAACCGTTACCCTCATCATCCGTTGAATAAATAAGGTAAAGACCGTCACCCCATTCACCGTAAATTCCTTTCCAACGCTCGTCTTCGGGGCAGTTTGGGTTGGTATCATAGAATACAAAAAGGTTATCCGGCCAATAGCCTTCGGGGGTAACTATATTTGTACCGTTACCGGTATCGGGACGGCTCCATGTGATACCGTCGGCACTTTCGATATAGCAGATACGGCGCTTGTTATAGTAATCCGTACCCTTATAATACATACGGTAGGTTCCGTCGGGGGCTTGAACTATATTCTGATAAACTGCGTCTGTATGTTCCCAGCTTGCATCAAATTCAAAAAGTGCTTCTTTCTTCGTAAGAGTGCCGTATTCGTTGGATGCATCCGTTTTTTCGGTATTAACAATATAATCGTCGGTAAACATCTGTCGGTCTGTGCCGATATTAACTACCTCTGCAGGCTTACAGTTTTCGTTATATCTCTTAAGTATCTGCGCCGCCTGAGCTCTTGTTGCCGTCATTTTGGGACTTACATTATTATTTCCGGTTCCCGTAAGAAGTCCTATGCCACTCATCCACTTAACCGCAGAAACTGCCCAGGATGAAACATCTTCCTTATCCGCAAAGGAATCAAATATGCTTTCGTTAAACTCTGAAACATCATGAAGACTTGTAGCGTAATTGTAGAGAATAACCGCAAGCTGCTCACGGTTAAGATTACCGTTGGGGTTAAATCTTCCTTTACCGTCACCGCTTACAATACCGTTTTCTGCCGCCCACTTAACGGGGGCACTCATCCATTGGTCACAAGGAACATCATCAAAGGGTAAATCTCCCTGATAATCCTCTTCATTTGCGCCCGCAATTCGGAAAAGTGTAGTGGTAAATTCTGCTCTTGTCATTCTTCTGTCCGGAGAAAAAAGAGTTCCCTCTCCGTTTGTGCCTTTGAAAATACCGTTTTCGTATGAATATATTACTGCGTCATAATACCATGCTGTCTTTTCAACATCGGTGAAGGGATTTTCACCGTTTGCTGTGGATGTGATACAAAATGCGGGCACCAAGGTAAGCACGCAAAGCATCAAAGCTAAAACCTTTTTCATAATTTATATCTCCTTTTATTGATATTCCTTTAAAATTTGCTTGGCAACCGAAAGGCGGGTTATTCGGTTATCCATTGCTTTTTTCTCGATGTATCGGTGTGCCGAAGGCTCGTCCATTCCAAGATTTTCGCAAAGTGCCCACTTTGCCCTGTTTACAAGCCGCAGCTCCTCCAATTTAGTACGCAGCTTTTCGTTTTCCTTTTCAAGAATAAGCATACGGTTATGGGCGGCTATGCAAAGATGCAGGGCGGCATCAATCTGCTGACGCTGCAACGGCTTTTCCACCGTTACAATCCCCATGTCCTCCACTCTGTAACGGGTTTCGTCCAGTCGGTCGGAATTTACGCAAAGAATCACCGCACAGCAGGAGGATTCTGCAATATCCAACGCCAATTCTATTCCCGATTCGGAGGATAGCGGGGTGTCTATTATAACAAGGTCAAATTTTCCTTGGGTTAAAAGCCGTCTTGCCTGTTCAGCATTTTGGGCAGTATTCAAGGGATAAAAGGCATTGGAAGGCAAAATCATTTTTAAGCTTTGCCGCATCTCTTCCTTTCCCGATACGATCAAGACATCCAAAAGATTCTTTAACCGTGTCATAACTATTATCCTTTATACTGTTCTATAATTCTTTCGGGAATATATTTCTTTATAAACTCACTGTTTTCGGCTAAAGCAGTTGCAGCTTCCTTTGTATCCGGCAAACGGCACAGGCCCTTTACATCCTCGTCCTTTGCATTATACATATTTATATCAAGGGGCGGGCAAAGAACAACGGATTTTTCAATGCCGTCAAGACCTGCATTGATAAGAAGAGCAAGTGCAAGATAAGGATTTGCCCTTGAATCGGGGGAGCGAAGCTCAACGCGTTTGTTCTTGCCGTCAAAGGGAATAACCCTCATCAGCTGTGTACGGTTTTCTCTTGCCCAAGATATATATTTGGGTGCCTTGTAGGTACCAAGGCGTTTATATGATTCTTCCGTAGGATTTAAAAAAGCGGTCATACTGTTTATATGGCTAAGAATTCCTGCCATAAAGGAATCTACCGTTGCTTCATCGGTCTGGCTCTCCGTACCTATTCTGATAGGAGCAATATCTATATGATAACCGTTTCCGCATTTGCCCTCTATTGGTTTTGGCGCAAATGTAGCAAAAAGTCCGTTTCTTGCCGCAAGAGTTTCAACTACCATGCGGAAGGTGATAACATCATCTGCCGCACAAAGGGGGTTGGAATAACGGAAATCTATTTCATTCTGTCCGGGGCCCTCCTCATGATGAGAGCTAAGGGGAGTAATACCCATTTCCTCAAGGGTAAGACATATTTCACGGCGAATATTTTCTCCCTTATCCATAGGTGCTACATCCATATATCCGGCATTATCCAAAGGAATATCTGTAGGCCTTCCCTTTTCGTCGGTATTGAAGAGATAAAATTCGCATTCCGAGCCAACAGAACAACGGATTCCCATATCCTTTGCCCTTTTAACCGCCTTGGAAAGAATATACCTTGAATCAAGCTCAAAGGGAGTACCGTTGGCATACTTTATATTACAGAAAAAGCGTACAACTCTGCCCTGTGAAGGTCTCCAGGGTAAAAGTGTAAGAGTGTCGGGATCGGGAAAAAGAAAAAGATCGGGGTGATCGGCATTTGCAAAACCGGGAATTGACGAAGCATCAAATCCGAATCCTCTTTCAAAGGCATCTTCCAACTGATTCGGCATTATAGAAATATTTTTTTGATTTCCGAAAATATCGCAGATAGCAAGACGAATAAATTTCACATTGTTTTCTTCGATAAATTCCATAACTTCTTCGCGGGTATATCTCATAATTACTCCTTTTCGATAATATTCCATTATATATTTTATATTAAAACAAAAATTTTGTCAATTACAACAGATGATTTTATAACTTTTTTATCCGCCCTGCTGATATCATTGACACGAAAAACGCCATATGTTATAATTTCCAAAAGAACTGAATATATCGGGAGGAAAGCTTATGAAAAATATAATGCGTTTTTTATCTTTGATTCTTGTCATAATAATGTTGTTTTCTTCATTATCGGTAAATATGTTTGCGAAAGCAGTTGCCGAGGGCGAAAAGGTTGAGGAAGAAATTACCGATACAGAGATCGCGCAAGTACCCTCTACCGTTACAGAAAGGGGCATGCAGTTCAAGATTGATAATCTTGAAGATGTAAAAACTATCCGTTATGCCTACGGTGAATATGAAACCGAAAAGGATATTAAATACGGTGAAATGGCTGTTTCCCACAGCGCAAAAATTCTCCGTAAAAGAGGAGATTCCTGCACCTTACAA
>JAFYPJ010000132.1 GCA_017547545.1 Clostridia bacterium
GTTGCTCCCGGTACAAACATGAAGTCCAACCCCAACGCACTTCTCACAACAAAGAGAGATACTATTTTCACAAATGTTGTTCATAACCTTGAAAACAACACAGTTTGGTGGGAAGGTCTTGATAAGAATCCTCCCAAGAATGCAATGAACTGGAAGGGCGAACCTTGGGATTGTGAATCCGGTGAAAAGGGTGCTCATCCCAACTCCAGATTTACAGCTCTTGCAAAGAACTGTCCCTGCATTTCTTCTGAATTCGATTCCACCGCAGGTGTACCGATCTCCGCTATCGTATTTGGCGGCCGCCGTGCAAAGACTGCTCCCCTTGTATATCAGTCCACAAGCTGGCAGCACGGTACCTTCGTTGGTTCTATCATGGCTTCCGAAACAACAGCAGCGGCTGCAGGTGCAGTAGGTGTTGTTCGCCGTGACCCCATGGCTATGAGACCTTTCGTTGGTTACGATATGGGTGACTACTTCCAGCATTGGCTCGATATGGGTAAGAAGATCCCCAATGCTCCTAAGATATTCCATGTTAACTGGTTCCGTACCGATGACGAAGGACACTTCATTTGGCCCGGCTTCGGTGACAATATGCGTGTTCTTATGTGGATCCTCGCAAGATGCGAAGACAAGGTAGATGCAGTTGAAACCGCTATCGGTTTTGTTCCCAAGGCAGAGGACATCAACATTGAAGGTCTTGACATTGATCTCGATACAGTTAAAGAGCTTCTCCGTGTTGACACCGCTTCCTGGAAGGAAGACCTTGCTAACATCAAGGAATTTTATGCTATGATCGGTGAAAGAGTACCCCAGGAACTCAAGGAAGAACTTGCAGCTCTTGAAGCTCGTCTCGGCTGATTATTATAATTTAAACCATCCGAATTTTTCGGGTGGTTTCTTATATACTAACCAATTCTTTCTTTTACCATATAATAATATTAGCCAAACCGCCACCGGCAGCTTCCGGCGGCGGTTTTCGGTATTTATGAAAGGAATAATGCCAAATGATACGAGATATTAAGATCGCAGTCATAGGCGGAGATAAAAGACAGCGTATTTGCGCAAAGGAGCTCGAAAACAAAGGCTTCTCTGTTGATTGCTACGGCGTATCAGGGGAAAGAGAAGCAGAAAAACTTGAAAAATGCCTTGAAAATGCAACCGTTGTTCTGTTACCCTTGCCATACGGCGATATTATGCATATAAGTACTGATTGTGATGTTTGTATAACTGCCGAAAGAATTTTTTCCAAGGTTCATCCCAACAGGCTTGTTTTAGCAGGAAAAGCAGATACACCCCTTGTTGAAAAGGCGAAACAATTCGGAATAAGGTTAATTGATTATTTTGAAAGGGAGGATCTTAACATACTTAATGCCGTTCCAACCGCCGAAGGCGCGCTTGAGCTTGCAATGAGAGAAACGGATATAACTGTACACGGTACAAATGCTGTTATATTAGGGTACGGAAGGATAGGCAAAATACTTGCTAAGTACCTGGATGCCCTCGGTGCCAATGTACATGTGGGTGCAAGAAAGCCCTGTGACCTTGCTATGATATATACAATGGGGTACACTCCCTTTGATATAAAATTCCCCCAAAAGTATGTTTCGGAAGCTGAATTGATTTTCAATACAGTGCCAAAGCTTTTGTTTAACAGAGAGCTGTTGGAAAAGGTTAAAAGCGATGCTCTGATAATAGATCTTGCTTCTAAGCCGGGAGGGGTGGATCGTGCAAGTGCCAAGGAGCTTGAGAAAAAAGTAATATGGGCGCTTTCTCTGCCCGGAAAGGTTGCTCCGGTCAGCTCAGGAAAAATAATAGCAAAAACAGTGGAATCCATACTGAAAGAGGAGGGGTATGTATGATAGGTTATGCCCTTTGCGGTTCCTTTTGTACACTTGACAGATCACTTGCCGCTCTTGAAAAATTAAAAAACTCAGGTTATGATATACTTCCCGTTATGAGTGAAATATGTTATTCTTCCAACACAAGATTCGGTACTGCTCAAGGCTTTTGCCAAAGGGTTGAAAGTATATGCGAAAAATCTGTAATACACACTATACCCGAAGCAGAACAGATAGGACCGAAAATCAGGTTGGACGCTATGATAATAGCACCCTGTACGGGCAATACCCTTGCAAAAATAGTTTACGGAATAACCGATTCAGCAGTTACAATGGCGGCTAAAGCTCATGTAAGAAATCAAAAGCCGCTGATACTTGCAATTGCCACAAATGATGCATTATCTGCAAACCTTAAAAATATTGGGCATGCTATGGAACGAAAAAACATATATTTTGTCCCCTTTGGACAGGATGATCCTATCAAAAAACCGAATTCAATGATAGCTGATTTTTTGCAGATAGAGAGTACTTTAGAGCATGCATTAACGGGAAAACAGATACAACCTGTTCTGATAAAATAAAAAGCGGCAAGTTGCCGCGTTCAATTCCGCTCCAATCGTTAGTGATTAACTGATTTTTCAATCTCATGAGGCGGAGTAATTTCCTATATAATAAGAATAACGGCAAGGGATTTTTGAGATTCCCTTGCCGTATTGTATTATAGCTTTGAACCGCAATTTGTACAGAAAAGTGAACCGGAATTCTTATCCGCAGTCTGACCGCAATTCGGACAGGTCTTCGGTGTTTCGGAATTGTATGAGGGAGCAACCGGTGTTCCGCAATTTGTACAGAATATTGCTCCTAATTCCAAAGCACTGCCGCAGCTTGTACAGAAGGTTTCAGATTCGGTAGTAACACTTGAAGGATGAATCGCCATAAGAGTAGGCTCGTCAAAGGTTGATGCAACCGGTGTTCCGCAATTTGTACAGAAAGCCATGTTTTCCTTGATCTGCGCTCCGCAAACAGAACATACATCTTCATTGTTAGAATCCGCTTTTTCTGTATATTCCTGCACGTTGCCGTTTATAACTTCAAAGGACTGATCATTTGATTCATAGCTTTCATAATACTCACCGTTGGATTCTTCTGCATCCGTATCCTCAAATATGAGCGCCACACCGCAACTTGTACAGAAAGCCATGTCTTTGGTAACGGGGTTGTTACAATTCTGGCAAATATATGTTTCACAAACAACTTCTTCTTCGATTACATTTTCAAAGGGAGTGTCTTCGTTTGCCTCCGTAAGAGGGTATTCATCAGCTGCATCCACAGCATCAAAATCAGGTTCCGCCGCTTCTTCTGCATTCTGAGAAGGCATTTCCTGAACCTCGTTTTCGGCAGGTGCAACAGGAGAACCACATTCGGTACAAAATACCGAATCTGCGCGTAAAACATATCCGCATACAGCACATACGATGCCAGGCTCTTCTTTTTCTTGTGTGGGTATAACAATGGGTTGTTCAACTTCATCGGAAGGCTCGTTTTCATCGATGTTTTGAGGTTCTTCTGGATATTCTTCAAAAACAGGCTCACTTGAAACCGCAGTTCCGCATTCTGTACAGAACTTACTGTCGGCAGTAAGAATTTTTGCGCATTTTTTGCATGTGATAAAGCCTTCGGGTATTTCTTCTCCGGGAAGAAGTGCTAAATAACCGCAAATGCTGCAAAACATTGCATTTTCTGCAAGCTCAGCACCGCATTTTGAACATTTTTTTATGCTTTTCAGATAATTGATACGTTTCTTTAAGTCATCTACGGTTTTTAATGCCTTTAAGGTATATGCCATATCTTCATCTATACTGGGTTCTTTGTTTGACGCAACACCAAGCACATAATCTTTTCCAATCTTGTAGTATAGCTTTTCAAGACTGTTTTCGATCTCGGAAATTATATTTTCAATTTCAGTTGTGTTATCCATTGCTTCTATATCATAGTTGCAATTCGGAAAATTGTCATAAGTTTCGTTATAAATTACCATTTTTACCTCCCAAGAAGAGAACTTGATATATTAAGTATACTACTTTTTATAGTTCAAAGTCAAGAAGAAACAAATATTTTGTTGTAATATGACAATTTTTTAAGCCGATACCGGATAAAGCGGCAAACACGGTATGTCCTATGATTTGTAAATTAAGGTAAAAGATATTGGTGTTTTATTTGTTTTTTATATTGATTTTTATAATAGTGAATGATATAATATATTAGATAAGGAGGGTTGAAAATGAAGTGTGAAAATTGCGGAGCATTACTTAATGAAAATACAGATATCTGCAGCGAATGCGGTGCATGCATTTGCGAAAAAAATGAAACTTCCGCAGTAGTATTAAAAGAAGATGTACCACTTACCTCCTTACCTAAAGAAGAGGATATTTTTGCCGTGCAACCAAAAAAGAAAAAGGGCGGTAAAAGTATTGTTTTAGCAATAATCTTATCTGTGGCTTTAATTGTTGGAGTGGTTTTCGTTTTCCGTCCTTATCTTGTAAATACAGCAATGAGATTGGCTTCTCCCCAGAAGCACCAAAGCTATGTTTATAAAAATGCCGCAAAAAAATTCAGCAATGATTTTGTAGGTACAATTTTTGATATTGTTCAGACTCCGGAGAGTAAGACCAATACGGGTACTGCTTATCTTGAAATAAGCGATGAAGCACTTGCACTTTCAAAATCACTTGGTATAGATGTTTTTCCAACGGCTTTGCAAAATATTGAAGCAGATTACTCCTATTCGATAAAAAACAATGACCAGGCGATAAAGATCGCTCCGAAATTGCCAAATCTTGAGATAAGCGGGGAATTGCGTACCGATAGCGAAAATTCGCAATTCAGCATCTATGTTCCTGAGTTGAATCAAAAGCCTTTGTTGATGTCAGGAGATATTCTGCCCGTACCCTTGCTTCCCGTAACAAAAACGGTTCCGGAAAAGAAATTTACAAAAGAGCTTCTTTGCGAATATACTGAGCTTCTTTTCTCGAATTTTGAAAACATAACCCGTAAGAACGGAAGCTATGAAATAAACGGTAACAGGGTAAGCGCTCTTTGCTTTAAAACCTCGATAACCGAAATGGAATTAAAAGAAGCATTCATAGATCTTTACGAAAGAGCTCAGAGTGATAAAAAGCTTGAAAACTATTATAATAAAAAAATTCGTCCCTTCACGGGAACAGAGGAAAGCTACCGTGAGTTTACCGAAAAACTCATGGCGCAGGCTCAGCAAATGGAGCAAAGTGACTCAAAGGTTCTGGTTCTTACAACATTTATAAACATAAAGGGCGATATAATTGCAATCGACCTTAGTTCTGTAAATGATGAAGAGCTGAATATATTTGCCGGACTTTACCGTCGGGGCAACAGCTTTAATTGCCTTATTACTGCAAAAATAAAGGACAGTGATATAGCTGTAAATTCAAAGGGTAAATATTCCTTTGGAAAGATAGATTTGAACACCGACATCTATTCAAAGGGCAAAGAAAAAATCTGCTTTGAAATCACAGACCTGAAGCTGAGTGCGGCGAAAAGGGGTAACATAAAAGGAAAATTCCGTATTTCGGGTTCCTTGTTTGCAGAAAAACTCAATGATGTTGCCTACGGTAATATTTCTGTTTATCTGGATCTTGACTGTACACAAAAGGCTGTTTCCAACAAGGTTTATGTAATGGCCGGTGAAGCGCAGATATTCTCTCTTTGTTTTGACGGGGAATATGTAAAGGCTGCGGACATCAAGCTCCATAATAATTGTGTTTCAAACAAAATGTCCTGGCTTGCGGGAATAGATTTTATTTCTCTTTTAAAGCTTAAAAATGTTCTTGGTATAGAATTGCCCTTTTAAATAAAGACGGTGTTGACCGATACCTGCCCGGGGGTTAAGAATGTATATTGAAATAAAAAATATAAACAAATCCTTTGGTAAAACAAAAATATTGGAAAATATATGTTTAAATGCCGAAAGCGGAAGCTGTATTGCGATACTCGGAGAAAACGGAAGCGGTAAATCTACCCTTTTCTCTGTTCTTTGCGGATTGCTGAAGGGCGAAGGAGAGTTTCTGTGCAACGGCAGAGATCTGATGAAAGAAAAAAAGCTGAGATCAAAGCTTGTGGGCTTTGTACCTCAGGAGCCGCCCCTTATACCTGAGCTTACCGCAAAGGATAATTTAATGCTGTGGTATGATAAAAAAGAGCTTGAAAAAGAGCTTGACTGCGGCGTTCTTAAAATGCTGGGGATCCACGAATTTTATAAAACCGAGGTCAGAAAAATGTCCGGCGGCATGAAGAAAAGGCTTGCTATAGGCTGTGCCGTTTCCCATAAGCCGCATATACTGCTTTTGGACGAACCTACATCTGCTCTTGATCTTTTGTGTAAAGAAAAGATTGCGCAGTATCTTGCAGATTTCAAAAAGGGTGGAGGTATTACGGTGCTATCTACCCATGATATCGGTGAGCTCGATGCTTGTGATGAAATATACATACTTAAAAATTCAAGACTTTTTGCTTATGATAAAATAAGGGATACAAAAAGTCTTATAGGATGCCTTAAAAATGAATAAGGTAATTCGTTATCTTGCTCTTAACATCAAAAGGGCTGTGAAATTTCTGCCCGCAATGCTTTTGTTTACCTTGATATCAGGAGGGTGCGCGATTCTGCTGTTGTCGGCAATGCTCTCATCCGATTCCATTGAAAAACAAAATCTTAAAATAGGTGTTGTGGGAGACATAGGTGAAACCTTTTTGAATGTAGGTGTTGAAACGGTTCAAAAATTTGATTCTTCCCGTTATTATGTAAGCTTTTTGGATTTTTCTACAGAAGAAAAGGCGATAGATGAATTGAAAAAGGGCAATCTTGAGGGCTATGTTGTAATACCCGAAGGCTTTACGGATTCCCTTTCAACAGATGAAGTGAAGCACATCTCTTATGTTAGTGCCAACACCCCCGATTCCATAACCCCAATGCTGACAAAGGAATTGGTGAATATAATATCCGAATTTGTTCTTGAAAGTCGAAAGGGTATAAGTGCTGTTCAATATGCCGCGGATATTTACGGTGTTGAAACCGATTCCTATGATCTTCATATGACATATATAAATTCGGTTCTTTCAAGGGACAGCGCAAGCCAAACAAAGGAAACGGGAATAGGAAACGGGCTGGGCTTTTCTACCTACTGTTTGATTTCTTTTCTTATTATTCTTATGCTTCTTTGGGGGATTGTTTCGGGTGCTTTTGCGATAAAAGAGGATATGGCATTGCCAAGGGTAATGAAGGCACGCGGTATAAACGAGGCCTCACAGATATTTGGGGAATATATATCCTTTGTAATGATAACTGTAATAAATCTGGCAATAGTGCTTTTAGCTTTAAGTTTTTCTTCATTTGCTCTTTCCCATGAAGCAATTGAAACACCCATGGTGGCATTTATAACCGCAATAAAGCTTTTACCCTGTGTATGTCTGATAGCTTCAATGCAAATTTTCATTTACGAGCTTTGCCGTAACAGGGTAAGTGCGTTTCTTGCACAGCTTCTTTGTTCGTTAACCCTTTGCTATATATGCGGTTGTTTTTATCCTTTGAATTCACTTCCCTCAATTTTCAGAACTCTTGCACCGTTTTTACCCTGCGGACTCGCATTTGATTATGCAGCAGAGGTTTTTTTGGACGAGGTTAATATATTTTCTCTTGCCGCTTTGACGGTGTATTCCCTTGCTTTTCTTATTGTATGTATTGGATGCAGAAAACACAGAATGGGGAGGGATAAGATATGAAAAAACTGAAAAGAGCCCTTGTATGGTGTTGTATACTTAATAAAAGGCTTTTAAAAAAATCGGGTTTTATTCTTATTCTTGCTTTGATTCCTGTTTGTGCCTTGATTATGAATATTACTGCAGAAAATGACGAAAGCGGTTTTTTGAGTATTGCGGTTTATGAGGGAGAAAATAAAGATTTTCTTTGCACACAAATGATGAAGGCATTTAGGGATGATCAAAGCGATGTTTTCAGATACAGCTTTTGTGAAACCGAACTCGGGGCATTGTCTATGCTGGAAAAGGGTGAAGCGGATATGGCATGGTGCTTTGAAGATTCTCTGGGTGATAGAATCGAAAGCTATGCAAAAGGAAGTTCCTCTGCATTTGTAACGGTTTATGTGAAAGAAAAAAGTGCCGTTCTGAGTCTTGCCGAAGAAAAAATATTTGCAACTCTTTATCCCTTTATCGGCTACGATATATATGAGAATTATTTGAGCGAAAAAACAGGTGCGGTTGAACTGTCCGAGGCAGAAAAAAGAGAGATATACGATACCTGTGCTCAAAAGTATTCTATCGTGGATTTCAAGGTATACGGTGATGAAAACAGCAATATAAAAGCCCTTTCGTATATTACAAAGCCGCTTAAAGGAATGAGTGCGGTGTTTGTATTGCTTTGTGGTCTTGTTTCAACCCTGTATTTTATAGCGGATGAAAGATCGGGAGTGTTTTTCCGTCTGAACTCTTTGAAAAAGCTTTTTGTAATGTGGGCAAGCAACTTTTTTGCTGTATTTACAGCAGGAATATTTGCATTTATTTCCTTTGTTATAAGCCGCAATTATTCCGATTTTGCAAAGGAAAGTCTTTTGATGCTTTTATTTATACTTTGCTGTACCGCATTTTGTACCCTGCTTGGAGTGCTTGTTGGGTTTGAAAAAGGTTTTTGCATTATTATTCCCACGGTTCTTGTTGCCTGTACGGCATTCTGCCCGATATTTGTTGATTTGAAGGGATTTGCAATAATTCAGAATCTTTTGCCACCCTACCACTATTTATATTCACTCTCATTTGCCTCAAATATATATAAAACGGTAATATATTTTGTGTCAGTTACCTTTATAACAGCTTTTATATATTATTTAAAAGAAAAAATATTCAGCGAAAAACTATAAAAATAAATCTGACTAATATAAGGAAAAGCCATGAAAAACAAGCTCTTTTGTTTACTTTTGTCAATTTTAATGATAATACCGGTATTTGTTGCCTGTACGCAGGATAACACGCCTCACGGGGATGGTACGGGACCGAGTATACATGTTGATACTCTGCCTCCCGAAACTCAGCCGCCGGAGCCAACGGAACCTGAGCGTATAGAAATAGAGGACGGTCCTTCTGTAATCTACTATACCGAATATGATAACCGTGTTGAAAGAACGGGTACCGTAAAGGAATTGCTTACGGTAGATCCTACGGGAGCAACCGTTTATTCATGGTATGTAAGTGCTGCCTTAAAGGAGGCGGTCCAGCTTCTGTGCAAGCATTATGAATTAACAGAAGAAGAAGCAACTGAAAGAATAAATAATGATGCCCTCCAGATATATATAGCAGAGGATCTCGAAATACAGACCATAATGGACGAGTATTTTGCCAATATCGCTAATTTCCCCGGAATGTACAATTATACTACTCCCGAAGCGGCTATGGTAATAACAGATCCTCAAACGGGAGATATACTTGGAATTATGGGCAGAAGAAGCCCCAAAGTTGATAATGAAACCATATGCTATGCAACGGAAGGGAAACGCTCGCCCGGTTCATCAATAAAACCGGTTGCGGTTTACGGCCCTGCCCTTGAATACGGAGTTATAAACTATAATTCTATTTATTATGATTCTCCTTTTTCGGGAACCTGGCCCAAAAATTATCCCGAAGGCTACAGAGGAAACACTCTTTTGCATGATGCGCTTTGCCGCAGTGTAAATACCGTAGCTGTAAAGGTGTTAAATGACCTTACTTTGGATAAGAGCTATGAATTTATTCATGACAAGCTGGATATGACAAGTATTATATACAGCGAAACAACCGAAACCGGAAGAGTTGTTTCGGATATGAATTTAGGTTCAATTGCCCTTGGAGGACTTACTTATGGACTTACTGTAAGGGAGCTTACGGGTGCATATCAGATATTCGTTAATGAAGGAAAGTTTTCCGGCACAAGAACTGTTGTTAAGATACTTGACCGTTACGGCGAAGAACTGATAGATAATACAAGAGAAGCAGAATATGTTATCAGTCCTGAAAATGCAAGTATCATGACCGTTATGCTTGAAAATGTTGTTAAAAACGGCACGGCAAAAAGTATTACTTTAGACGAGAAGGTAGCAGTTGCAGGAAAAACTGGAACAACCTCATGGTTCCATGACAGATGGTTTGTTGGTTACACTCCTTATTATGTTGGCGGTGTTTGGTTTGGATATATTCCAAGACAAAATATTGACGATTATATAGGAGACGGGCCTTATGCTAATAACATCTGGGAGGGTGTTATGGAAAAGATTCACGAAGCCAAGGTGTTTACAGATCCGAATTACAAAAAGGAATTCACCATGCATGAAGGGGTTTTGTATACAACTATTTGCCGTGAATCGGGAGAAATTGCAAGCGAAAACTGTTATAATACCGCCCAGGGTTATTATGCGGCTTATACCATTCCGGATACCGAACAATGTTCAATTCATGGTGTAAAGCAAACAGAAGAATAAATAATAGAATTTATTAGAAAAAAACAAAAAATAGGTATTGACAATTACAAATAATTGTGTTATAATACACCTTGCCTGTCACGAGATAGGCAAGGATCTGTGCCTTTAGCTCAGTAGGATAGAGCAACTGCCTTCTAAGCAGTAGGTCGGGGGTTCGAATCCCTCAAGGCACGCCACCGAATGAAAGAACGGAGGATGAGTATACCGTTCTTCGTTCCTTTCATTCTTTATATATATGCAATACGGTGGGTGTAGCTCAGTTGGTTAGAGCGTCAGGTTGTGGCCCTGAAGGCCGTGGGTTCGAATCCCATCATTCACCCCAGAAATTATAAAGCCGCTTGTAAAAGCGGCTTTATTTCATGTAATCAAAATTTTATAAGAGGTAAATGAAATGAGCGAAAAGAGATCATCCTTTACCAGCAAATTAGGATTTGTGCTTGCGGCGGCAGGTTCAGCAGTAGGTCTCGGAAATATCTGGCGTTTCCCCTATCTTGCTGCAAGGTACGGCGGCGGTATATTCTTGCTGGTATATATTATTCTCACTTTAACCTTCGGTTTTTCACTTATGGCAGCAGAAATAGCTATCGGCCGTAAAACAGGACAGAGTCCTATAGGAGCATTTTCCGCATTAGGCAAAAAATATGCTGCAGTGGGTTATATCGGCGCGGTGATTCCCGCACTTATTCTCCCCTATTATTCGGTAATAGGCGGGTGGGTGCTTAAATATATGGTGGGCTTTGTAACCGGTGAAGGTGCTGCTATGGCTACCGACGGTTATTTTGGCAGTTATATTTCCAGCCCCAGCGAACCTGTTGCATGGTTTATCGTGTTTATAACCGTTACTGCATTTATTGTTATTTTAGGTGTTGACAAGGGTATCGAAAAGGTTAGTAAAATAATGATGCCCGTACTTATCGCCCTTACAATTTTTATTGCAGTTTATACGATATGTACAATGGAGAATGCCATTGAAGGTGTTAAATACTATCTTCTTCCCGATTTCAAAAAGTTTTCCTTTAAAACCGTTGTTGCGGCAATGGGACAGCTTTTCTACTCGCTTTCAATTGCAATGGGTATAATGATAACCTTTGGTTCTTACATGAAGAAGGATATCAGTATTGAAAAGTCTATTCATCAGATTGAAATATTTGATACAGGTGTAGCATTCCTTGCAGGTCTTATGATCATCCCTGCCGTATATTCCTTCTCTAACGGAGTGGACGGAATGAATGCAGGCCCCGGCCTTATGTTCATCACCCTTCCTAAGATTTTTGAAACCATGCCCGGGGGCAGTATCATTGGTGTAGTATTCTTTGTAATGGTATGTTTCGCGGCACTTACTTCGTCTATTTCCCTTATGGAAACAGTAGTTGCGGTATTCCAGGACCGTTTCAAGATGGACCGTATCAAAGCAACCCTTACCGTTCTTGTTGTAAGCGTGGTACTTGGTCTTATTTCGGTATTCGGTTACAGCATCTGGGCAGACTTTACACTCTTTAAGATGCAGATGCTTGATTTCTTTGATTTCCTCACTAACAGCTTGATGATGCCGATATGTGCGCTTCTTACCTGTGTTATTGTTGGTTATTGTATCAAGCCTAAAACAATTATCGAAGAATTGGAAATCGGCGGTAAATTCCGTTCAAAGCTCCTTTTTAAGGTTATGATTTGCGCGGTAGCACCTGTTTGTATCCTGCTTATTCTTCTTTCGTCTTTTGGAATTATAAAAATTTAAATTTTAGGGGCTGTAAACCAGCCCCTTTTTTGATGAACAGACATCCGCCAAAAAATATTCTTTTGGTTCAAGCTGATCGTATGAAGTGAATGTGTATGATAGTTTTTCAAGATCCATACAACAGGTATACTGTGTGTATTCCGTCTTGGAGCTTTCTGTTTGTACGGCACCCTTTGTCATTGAAACCGAATATAGAAGCCGAAAGAAATGAGTCTTTGCTTGTTCCGTTGATTTGAATGCGGGGGAGTTGTGTAATAAAAAAGTGCCTTTTACAAAACGGGACATAGAGGAAAGATCACCCGGCAATCCCATTCCTCCCATTCCAAAGCTGTAGGTTGAGAGAGGAAGAACTTGAGAAAAACTGTTCTTGGGCGGATTTGGTGATAATGACATATAGTTTGAAAGATTAAAAAGCTGGATATCATAGGAGGGTGCATTTGTGAGGATGTCTGCGCTGCTTTCGTATATATTTACTTTACCTGAAACTACTTCAATAACCACAGAGCGTTCTTTATCCGATAACATCCAATGTAAGGGTGTTGTCGGATATTTTTTTGAAAACGGCACATTGGTAATATTTACGGTTTTAATATATTCAACGGCCTCGTCTATGCTTTTATTTTTGCCGAGAACAAAAGGAATAACCTCAAAGGCTGCAATGTTTTCCTGATTTTTTATCGTATTACTGTATATTGCAAATCCGGGGAAATTAAGCGCTGCAATGGCAAGCCCCTTTTCATTCATTGCATCGTAATAGAGGGGAAAGTCCTGTGAAATCACACCCATACCCATAATTGAATAGTGATTTTTTAATGCAGGGGTATTTCTTCCGGGGATCTCAAAGTCCCTCGCTGTGAAGAGAATATTTTGTTCAAATTCAAAATCAAGATCAAAGTTTCTGCCGAATAAATTCCCGTATTTTATAGCAGTACACATATTTTATCTCCTTGAAGCTGTTTGTGATATTAGTATACCTCATTTAAACAAAAAAACTCCACCTGCGAAAATATTGCAGGTGGAGAGTGGAAATTTAAATTAAATTTCGGGGATTTCGATGGTGATTTCTTTGCCTTCCTTAGCGGAACGAACGATACCGTCTATAATTGCCTGATTATAAAGGATCTCAGCGGAAGGAACGGGAGCTTCACCGTTATACTTAACTGCATCAACAAAGGAACGGATCTTCTTGTCAAAGTTTTCAACTTCGTTGTGCTTCATGGGGATTTCGGTAACAACGGGTTCACCCGCAACATCATGATAGATCTTTAAGGGGCCGCCGATAGAACCGTTCCAACATTCGGTTGAAGGAATTCTCATACTTGCTTTTGTTCCCATGATGATAGTATCACCGGGGGTGTCAAGGTGCATATCCCATGCTATGCGGAAGTCAAGAATAACACCGCCTTCAAGACGGATAAAGCCTGCACCGAAATCGTCAACACCGAACTTTTCTGCATATTCGGGATGCTTGGGATAGGTTGCGGGATTTGTTCCGAAGAAGTTGGATGTATATCCTGTAACGGTTAAAGGCTTGGGATAGCCAATAGCGTTGAGAACCATATCAAGAGAGTAGCATCCGATATCAGCAAGTGCGCCGATGCCGGCTGTTTCGTCTTCAATAAACGAGGTGCCGAAGGGGGTAGGAATACCCTTGCGTCTGCCGCCGCCGGTCTGGATATAATAAACCTGACCGAGTTCACCGGACTGAACTATCTTTTTTACCATCTTCATATTTTCATCGCAACGGGGCTGGAAACCGATGGAAAGGATCTTACCACTCTTCTTTTCAGCACGGCAGATGTCAACTGCTTCTTCTATAGTAACGCACATGGGCTTTTCAAGAAGAACATTTACACCGTGCTCAAGCGCATAAATGGTGCAGGGAGCATGCTGGCGGTTGTATGTACAAACGCTTACCGCATCAATATCGGGTTCGTTGTCTATAAGCTCGCGGTCACTTGAATAAATACGAACCGTTTCGGGAAGCTTCTTTCTTTTTACAAATTCCTCTGCCTTGCCGGGGACGATATCTGCAACTGCAACGATCTCAACATCAGGGCATCTCTTATAGCATCCGGCATGGGCTTCTGCGATCCAGCCTGTACCTATGATACCTACTTTTACTTTTTTTGTTGAATCCACTTCGGAAGATTCCTGATCGAATTTGAAGCGGTCGAGAATGTTTTCTGACATAGTAAATACCTCCGTATTATGTAATGATTATATTTTATCAGTTAATATCATGATTGTCAATGATTACTTTATAATAATTATAGCTTTCGTCATTATACTGAACACAGAATGTATAAGTACCTTCCGAAAGGGTAAGTGTGATTTCATCGGTGGTTACATTTTTACCGTTGATTGCAACAGAACCGGGAGCTGCCTTTATCTGTGCTGAGCTTGAATATTCTCCCTTTGCATATCTGATAACCTTTAAATCGTCAAGATTGCCTATTTTAACCGTGTTGCCTTCCTGAACAAACACAGGTACTTTTTGGGTTATCTCTGTTTTGTATATTACGGTATAGCCGTTTTCATAGCATACCGCAACGGTTACAGTTCCGTTTTCTCTGTATTGAATTGTGTACTTCAAGGCATCCTTGAGCACACCTTTGGCTGTAAAGGCTCTTGCTCCTTCGGCAGCCTTTATCTGTGAACCTGATTTATATTCACCGTATGCAGTTCTGATAACCTTTATACCGTCAAGATTTGAAACTGTAAGCTGTAAACCGTTCTGAGAAAATACAGGCTCGGTTACATTCACCTTGGTATATAAAAACTCAGAGCTACCGCTGTTTGTTCTGATAAGCACCGTATAATCTCCGCCGGAGGGGAGGGTATATGAATAGTCCTTTGCCCCGTTTAACTTTGCGGCAGTAAGGCGTACTGTTTTGTTTGCATTTACAGCGGTATAATCGGAGTAAATTCCCTTTGCTATAAATATATCCTTTACATCGTCAGGAATGTTTTTAACGGTTATTACCGCGCCTTCGGTGGATACAAAGGGCGTTGTGGCGGTGATTTGCGCTGAATGAACAAAGGTACGGGTATCGCACATTGTTACAATAAAGGTATACTGCCCGATTTCTTCAAGATATACCGAGAAATTTCCGTTGTATATGTAAGGAGCAAGAGCATTACCTTCAATTGTTTTTCCGCCTGCGGCAATAAGTGCATCTGCTGTCATATATTTTCCTTTGCCGTATACCACCTTAACTATGTTTTCGGCTTCTGTAAAATATACGGTGTTACCGTCAACAGTCATTGTTGCCGGTGTAACCGTTTCAATTACGGGTATTACCTTGCTTTCATAATTACCGCAAACAGAACAGTATCTTCTTTCCTCACCTTCATTTTTGAAGGTTGCGGCGGTGTATATCTCCCAATCACCGTAGCTGTGACCGTTTTGGCAAGGACTTACATAATACTTATTTAACCAGGTACGCATATTGTTATAAAGACCTATACCGTCTGCCGTACAGTAGTCAAATACCATAAGTCCCCTAACCTTCTGTTCACCTACGATTTTACATTTGATCTCAACAGACTGAGCATCATCGTAGGAAAGGAAAACTCCGCTTGACGGATTATAAACATAGGGAGCCTGAGAAGCGGAATCCCAGTAACGGGTGAATCCGTTTTTATTGACATATCTTGCAAGGATATCTGTTAAGTGAAGATTGGATTCATCAATGGTTCCGCTTTGATAAAGACCGTTGTTTACATTGGGTACATTTGACCAACGGCGGGAATAAAGACCGCAGCCGGGAACTATCTTATCGGCAGGGATGCCGTTCTGCAGATAGAGTTGAATGTCACCGTAAACACTTCCGTTAACAAAGCCTAACTGAGTATTGTCATAGGGGGGAGTATGGTGATGGGTATAGGGCTGGTTGATATAAAGGTCATAATTCATTATGTTGAAATAATCAACATAATTTGCCAGCTCATTCATTTTGAAAAGGCTGAATGCCCAGTGAGTACCCGGAACTGCCATGGAAAGGAAGTATTCCTTGCCGTTGGAAGAACTAAGGGCGTCAAACTTTTCTCTCATTCTCTGCATGAAATATACAAAATTTGTTTTCATGTTGTTGGAATTGGAGGGGAATTCATAGTCAATATCAAGTCCGTCATAGTTGTATTTTGTTATGATACTTACCATTTCGGTTGCTAATTTTTCTGCATTGTTTTTATTGTAAAACCAGCTTTCAAAATCATTGATATTTCCGTTGGCAACCGTGAAGAGGATCTTGATGTTGGGATTCTGTGCCCTTGCTGTACTTCTTATACTTGCCATTTTCGAACTGTAACTATGGGTAATTATAGTTCCGCTTTCGGGATTGGTCATAGCATTGGCCGTAACGGTTGCGGGGTGATAGTTTAAAACATCTATACCCGAAAATTCATAAGAAACCACCTGAGAAGCATTGTAATAAGCCACAAGCAGGGGGCGTGCTGAAGTAGCCGAAAGGTCCTTTGTGTTCATTTCGGATTCCTCCTTTGTTACGGGATTTTCGTTTTCTGCATATGCAATAGCAGGAAAAAGAATTGATAAACAAAGTATCAAGGCTATAATGGAAAAGGTTCTTTTCATGATTCTATCCTCCATGTTAATGAAAAAATGATATCACAATTTGTTTATAATGTCAAATAAAATATTGAAAAATAATCAAATTTATGATATAATATATAATAATTTGCAATTTGGAGGTATATATGGTCTGGATATCCACCACCGAACAGGAAAAGTGGACAGATAATAACTGCTTGGGGCCGGAAAAGGGTGAAGAGCTTTGTATTGGAGAAAAAAGAGGAAAACCGCTTTTTGGCTTCGGCTCTTGTATAAGCGAACATGCAGCAAGGGTTATAGGAGAGCTTCCCGATGAAAAAAGAAATGAAATTTTAAATGATTTTTTCGGTGAAGGTTTTGGCTTTGATTTTTGCCGTTTGTCGGTGGGAGCAAATGATTTCGCATTGAATTGGTACAGCTATAACGAAACAGAGGGCGATTATGAAATGAAATGTTTCAGTATCGACCGGGATAAAAAATATATAATACCAATAATTAAAGAGGCTATGAAGCGTTCACCGGAGCTTAGGTTTTTTGCTTCTCCTTGGTCTCCGCCTGCGTGGATGAAATCTCCGCCTGTGTATAATTACGGAAATCTGATAATGACCGAGGAAAATCAAAAGGCATATGCCCTTTATTTTAAAAAGTATCTTGATGCTTATAAGGCAGAAGGGATAAATATTGCACAGCTTCATATACAGAATGAAATTCATGCAAATCAGAAATTTCCTTCCTGTGTATGGAAGGGAGAAGACCTTGCAGCCTTCCTTGCACAATATCTTATACCGGAGGTAGGTGAGATGACCGATATCTGGTACGGAACGGTAAACGGTCCGGAGGATCCCCGGAGGCTTGATACAAGGCACAGTTCTTTTTTGAAGCTTGCAATGCAAAATGAAAGGATAAGAAACGGAATAAAGGGAGCCTCATATCAATGGGCAGGTAAAATGGGAATACTGTATTGTGAAGAGGATTATCCCTGGCTTGATACAATAAACAGCGAATGGGAATGCGGTGACGGTAATAACGAATGGGAATATGCCATGTACGGATTTGAAAACTGGAGACATTATTTCGCCCACGGTGCCCGTGCCTGTGTTTATTGGAATCTTGCTTTAGATTGCCGTTCGGAAAGTACATGGGGATGGCCGCAGAATTCCATGGTAAAAGTGGTTGATAATGAAATTATTTATAACCCCGATTATTATATGGTCAAGCATTTTGCTCATTTTGTAAAGCAGGGTGCGGTAATGCTCAATACAAAGGGCTCTTTTTCCACCAATGCGGCGGTTTTTGAAAATACCGACGGCAGCCGTGTGGCAATTCTTATGAATCCTTTTGATTTTGAAAAGGTAATTACGGTAGAAAATAATAATTATATACTCAAACCCAAATCATTCAATTCAATAATTTTGTAAAGGAGAAATTTATGAAAAAGAACAGATCGATAATATGGTTACTCGTTGTAACAGTACTTCTTTGCTCTCTTCCTCTTACAACGGGAGCAGCAAATGAACGTACAACCGAAAACATACCGGTTCTTGCATCGTCAAACGATTATGCCGATGATGTAATAGTTACCATGGGACAAAAAGAGGGTACTCTTATATTCACATGGACAACCAACGGTGATGAAAATGAAAGAGTGGAAATTGTCGAGGCAAGTAAAATGACAAACGGCAGCTTCCCCAAGGATTTTCTCAGCTTTACTGCTGAAGATGTTAATTCACAGATAAGCACTGCTACAGCGTTTGGCTTGAAGGCTGATACAGAATACTGTTACAGATTGGCAAATGCATATAATAATTATTCCGATCTGCATTATATCACCACCGGCAAAGCAGACAATGAGTTTTCATTTCTTCTTGCAGGCGACCCTCAGATAGGTGCTTCAACAGATCATGCTGACACGATGGCATGGTGTCTTACGCTTGAAAAGGCAAATGAATGGTTTGGTTCGGATATAGAATTTCTTTTAACTGCAGGAGACCAGACAAACAACACATCGCTTGATGTTCAGTTTCAGGGTTTTGCTGAACCGGAACAGCTCAGAGAGCTTCCTCTTATGACAGTGGTAGGCAACCACGATAACGGTACAAATGCATTATACAGTAACCGTTTCATCTATCAGAATGTAGATGACAGAACTTTAAGTTCAGCGGGAGAATACGGTGGAGATTATTGGGTTGCTTATGACGGAACTCTTATTATGACTCTTAATTTGAATAATCTCAGCTATGCTGTTCACCGTGATTTTATGGAGAATGCTATTGCGGAATATACCACGCAATACGGTGAGCCTAATTGGAAGATAGTTACCTTCCACCAGTCTCTTTTCTCTGCGGCAGCGGGCCGTTGGGAGGAGGCTTCACGCCGTAAAGGTCTTGCCCCCATACTTTCGGAACTTGATGTGGATGCGGTACTTATGGGACATGACCACATATATACAAGAGCTTATATGATGAATGCGCTGAATCCCATAACCGATGAAAGCAGATATACAGAGGTCAACGGTGACAAATACGGTTCTATAGTTGATCCAAAGGACGGAGAAGTTTTCTATATTACTGCGAATTCCTCCACGGGAAGTAAGTATTATGATCTTCATAAGGGAACAATTCCTTATGTGGCTTACGCAAATCAGGAAAGCCTTCCCAACATCACCAAGATAGATGTTACAGCCGACTCTATGGTATTTACCACATACCGTACCTCTGCAGGAAATGAACTTGGGGATGTAGTGGATTTCTTTGCTATTCGTAAAACAACAACCCAGGATAATCATGCTCCTACCATTACGGCGCCTGAAAAAACCTATTATGCCGCTAACAAGAATTATGATATTCTTTCCGGTATTTTTGCTTATGATAATGTAGACGGTGATCTTACTGCCGATATTAAGGCTTCGGGTACACTTGATCCCTTTGGAGAATCTGTTATTACCTATACCGTAACCGATAAAGCGGGAAATACTGCTACTGCGCAGAGATTGATGATCCCATACAATATGCAGGATCCCTTAACAGCGGACAGCGAATGGAAGTATCTTGATGACGGTTCTGTTCCTTTTGAAAATGACGAGGATATTGCATGGACACTTGACAGCTATGACGATTCTTCATGGAAAACAGGTGTTGGTCCCTTTGGATCAAGAAACGGTGAAATAAGCGAGCATGACGGCTTTATACCCAACACCCTTGTTTCTCAGTATTTTACCGAGGGTATGGATGTTGGAATAAATATGTCTACAATGTTCTTCAAGGGCTATTTTGACCTTGAGGATCCGGAAAATATCAATATTATAGGTGCGGACTTCTTTTATGATGACGGTGTTGATATTTATATCAACGGTGTTTTGATAAACCACTATAACACGGAAGCATTGTCCAGCAAAATGGACTACAATCCTTATGAAGCGCCTTCTGATGCAACTCCCGGCTCATTTAAGCTTATGGGTAAGGATTTTATCAAGTCCCTTAATTTGAAAGAAAAGGACAATGTAATAGCTGTTCAGCTTTATCAGTTCTCAATTTATTCGGATGATATATTCTTCTATCTTGAATCTCTTTATGCGGGAAGCGTTCCTTCCGGGATGCCCTTTGAGGATGTTTCAAAGGATGCATGGTACTATGAAAGTGTAGCAAATTCCTATAATAAAGGACTTTTCGTTGGAACAACCGAAACAACCTTCTCACCTGATGCCACCATGACAAGAGCATCTGTATGGACAGTTCTTGCAAGAATCGAAGGCGCGGATATTTCGGTAAAGGAAGGCGAAGATTGGTATGAAGGTGCTCGCCGTTGGGCTATGGAAAATGGAGTATCCGACGGTACAAATCCCAAC
>JAFYPJ010000133.1 GCA_017547545.1 Clostridia bacterium
ACGGAACACATCTTGCTCCCAAGGATAATGCATCAAGAGCAGAGAGCTGTACATTGCTTTTGAGATATATGGATAATTGAACAAGGAGACGAAAATGAAAAACAAAAAATTTATACCTCTTCTTTTAGCGTTTTCTCTTATACTTGGAATGCTGCCTTTTGGGATAAACGGTTTTCAAGGTACAGTAAATGAAAGCAATCTGAAAGCCGAAGCAGCTAAAGGTTACGGAAATGATGTAATTATTACCCCTGCACAAGATGAATTTTCATATTTTATAATCTGGAAATCTGATGAATCGGGAAACGAACGGGTACAGTATACCAAGAGCAGCAATGTGATCAACGGTGTTTTCCCAAACGATGCAGTAACCGTGGCGGCTGAAAAGATATCTGCCGTTAGATTCAGTGCAAAGATTTCGGGCCTTGAGCCGGATACAGACTACAGCTACCGTGTGGGCAGTAATAATGCCTGGTCAAAGGTAAATACCCTTAAAACTCATGCAAAGGATAATAGCTTTTCCTTTATCTTTGCTGCAGATCCTCAGATAGGAACATATTTTGATATCGACACAAGAGCATGGTCGAACAGTCTTGATAAACTTTATAATTGGTTTGAAGATGATGTGGAATTCCTTATGAGTGCCGGAGACCAGATAAATGTTGTAGAAAAAGAAAGTGAATATGATGTTTATAAGGCCCCCGGGGCTATGAGAACACTTCCTCAGATAGTAACTGTGGGAAATCATGATGACGGCCCTAACCATAGCTATAATTTTGTGTATGAAAATGTAGATCAAAACACGCTTTCCGATGCGGGACAATATGGCGGTGACTTTTGGGTTTCCTATGACGGTGTTCTGATACTTGACCTTAATCTTAATAATCTCAGTGTGGCTCTTCACGAGTCTTTCATCAAAAATGCCATTGCGGAATATACCGCGGCTTACGGTGAACCCATGTGGATCTTTGCACTTTTCCATCAGCCCTTTTATTCCGCAGGTGTGCGCGCAGGCTTTGATGAAACCGAGGAAATGAGAAACACACTCGGCCCTATATTCAGCGAGCTCGGAATACATGCGGTATTTAACGGTCACGATCATACCTATACAAGAAGCTATATGATCAACGGAACAGAGATAATAGACGATGCCTCACTTTATACCGAAGTGAACGGTGATCCATACGGAAGCTATTACGATCCCAACCAAGGTGATGTTTTCTATATTACGGGGAATTCCGCTTCAGGTTCAAAATATTATGAATCATATCCACAGCCCTTTTCGGCAAAAGCAAACCAGGAAAATGTACCTACGCTTACAAAGGTTGATGTAACAAAGGATTCTTTGGTGTTCACAACCTACCGTACGGGAGAAACAAACGAAGTTGTTGACATTCTTGATTTCTTTGCTATCCACCGTACAGGAGAAGAAGATAAAGAGGCTCCCAAGATCAATGTAGGTGATACGGTTAATTATAACATTGAGGATAAGGATACTATACTTGACGGTGTAATAGCTTATGATAATACCGACGGTGATGTAACAGACAAAATGGAAATAAGCGGGAAGCTTGATCCCTTCGGTAAGGTGGATATTACCTTTACGGTAAGCGATTCGGCAGGAAATACAGCTTCTGTTACTTCAACCTTTATTCCCCGTACTCTCCAGACTGTAATACCGGATGATCAGGAATGGAAATATCTTGATGACGGCAGTATTCCCTTTGCCGATAATAATGATATTGCATGGACTACCGATTCATACGATGACAGCTCATGGAAGAAGGGTGTTGGCCCGTTTGGTGCATACGAAGGTCAAGTAACCGGATTTGACGAGGAATATTTCCGCCTTCCAAATACTCTTATAAATCAGTATTATCCCGAGGGTAATATGGATGCAGGCTTTAATATTTCCACATTCTTTTTTAAAACTACATTCGATCTTGAGGATACGAAAAACATAGATTTTCTTACCCTTGATTTCCGTTACAATGATGCACTTGATATTTATATTAACGGTGTATCCCTTTATAATCACGGAACTTACGAAATTATTGATAAAGCAGGATACAGCGGAACCGGTGCTCCTGAAGAAGCCACCCCTGCGCTTATCAGAATTTCGGATAAAGAGCTTATTGACTCCCTGAATTTAAAGAATGAGGGTAATGTTATTGCAGTTCAGCTTTTCCAGTTTGATATTTATTCCAAAGAAATATATTTCCACTTAAATTCACTTGAGGTTGGAATTGCTCCCGAAGCTATCCCCTTTGAGGATGTTTCAAAGGATGCATGGTACTATGAAAGTGTTGGAAACTCTTACAATAAGGGACTTTTTGTGGGAACAACCGAAACAACCTTCTCACCCGATGCTACCATGACAAGAGCATCTGTATGGACAGTTCTTGCAAGAATCGAAGGCGCGGATATTTCGGTAAAGGAAGGCGAAGATTGGTATGAAGGTGCTCGCCGTTGGGCTATGGAAAATGGAGTATCCGACGGTACAAATCCCAAC
>JAFYPJ010000134.1 GCA_017547545.1 Clostridia bacterium
GATATACCCCTACCCTTTTCAAAAAGGAATACGATTGTCTTTGTGTAAACGAAAATAATGAATATTTCATAAAAGACACAAACAAACCCGAAACAAAAATCTCACCCTGTGAGTCTGCAACCGAGGTAAGTGACACTTCCGATAACGCTGTAACCGAGGTTGAAAAGGAAGTTGAGAACGCCGAAACCGAGGTTGAAAAGGAAGTTGAGAACGCCGAAACCGAGGTTGAAAATTTTTTTGACAACGCCGCAACCCAGGTTAGGATAGGTAAGGATAGGTTAAATAAGGTTAGTTTAGGTAAGGAGAGTGAGAGGGAAAACGCGCGCGCGTGCGCGCAATCTCCCCCACCCCCAACAGAGAGACTCGGTAAATATGAAAATGTTTTTTTAAGTAGGGCGGAGCTTGAAGAATTGAAAAACAGCTATGAGGATTGGGAGAGCCGAATAGAACGGCTTTCCGAATATATGGCGTCAAGCGGTAAAAGCTACAGCTCTCATTTTGCCACAATAAATATCTGGGCAAAGCAGGATGCGCAAACAGACAGCTCACATCCTTCAAATGAAGAAAATTCAAGCTATAATCTTGACGAATTCTTTGCTCTTGCAGTAAAAAGGCAGGAGCAAAGGATGCTGGCACAGATGAATACGGGATAACTGCAAAAATAAAAAGCTTCCCGAAGGAAGCCTTTTATATGAAAATTATTCGTAATATTCAAGAAGCTGTGAAAGCTTTCTTTCATAACCCGGCTTATTTGCTGCATAGTAGGAAGCAAAGTTGGGGTTATCGTTAAGAACCATATCTCTGAATACACGGGCACAACGGATAGTTTCGTTATAGAACTTACCAAAGTTAATAGAGAAGCCTTCGCGGATGATATCAAGCATTTCTGCTGAATCCTCGTCACGGGTATACTTAAATGTAAGAGCTTCATCATAGTATGCAGGGATAACGGTTTCCTTGGATACAGAAGAAAGGGTATCAAATACTGCACCGGTCAATTCAAGATTGGGAGCATCCGCAGGAACACATGCCGCAGAATAACCGTCCTGAGAGCAGGTATAGTATTTTGTTTGGTTGGTATCCCACTTGGGATAAGGAACTATACCGAAGTCGGTTTCCATTTTTCTGAATACCTGAGCCTTCTGGAGTGTTGCATGATAGAACAGACCTCTGCCTTCAAGGAAGTACTTATCACAGGGATTGCCGGATGCAATATCATCAGAGCTTGTGTTCACAATGGCACAGTCATCGGTTGCCTTGAAATCAAGCATCTTTGTAAGAACATTTGTCATCTTACCAACATCATAATCAATTACGATATCGCCGTTTTCATCTCTGTGTGTAGGCTGAACATCAAAATGAGAATTCCATGCATCAACGGGGTTCATAAGCTCGGAAACATATCCGAAGCTGTCTTCCTGGCCGGGCCATTCGTCTGAATTAAGGTCAACCCACTTGCCCTTAGCCATTTCAAGCATCTTGTCTACAGTCCATTCACCGTTGCGAACAAGATCATAGATGTTTTCCAACTGATAGTTTTCTGCCATCACCTTGTTGAAATAAAGCACATATACATGATCCCAATATGTAAGAGAATAGTCACCAACCATATATTTAAGCTGACCGTTAATGGTAAGCTCATCTATAGCATCCTCATAATAGTAGGAATGGTCGTGGCTTTCATCCTCGCAAGCAAGGGTATCCTTGATTACGGGAACCTGGTTGAAATCATAGAAATACTGTGCAAGCTCACCCTGGGCAAGATATGCCTGCTGGCTCATGATAAGGTCAAAATCACCTATACCCGCGTCAATCGAGTTACGCATGGTATTAACGAAATCATCCTTGCTGTTCCAGTCACCGGGAATAGCTCTTGCTTCAACATCGCTAAGACCGAAGGTATCCATAACTGTGCGGTTTCTCTGGTATACAGCCTGGTTTACAAGCTCGGTTTCAGCTTCATCGGCAACAATTTCGTAAAGATAATCACCGTAAACATTATCTTCACGACAAAGGATGGTAAATGTTTCATCCTTAAAAGTGGTTCCTTCCGGAACATGGGAAGAATCAGATAACTCTTTAACCGCTTCTCCACTCTTCTTTTTGCCTGTACAGGATGCAAACAAGCAAACGAGCATCAGAAAGCAAAGAATTAAAGCCAATACTCTTTTCATATTTTCCTCCATAAATAATTTTTCAGCCTATTTTACCATACAGTTAAATACAATGTCAATATATTCTTCATTATCTTTACAAAATAAAAAGCTCCCCGAAGGAAGCTTTTTAAATAAAGATTATTCGTAATATTCAAGAAGCTGTGCAAGCTTTCTTTCATAACCCGGCTTGTTTGCTGCATAGTAGGAAGCAAAGTTGGGGTTATCGTTAAGAACCATATCTCTGAATATTCTTGCACAACGGATGGTTTCGTTATAGAACTTACCGAAGTTAATTGAGAAGCCTTCGCGGATGATATCAAGCATTTCTGCAGAATCTTCATCACGGGTATACTTAAATGTAAGAGCTTCATCATAGTATGCAGGGATAACGGTTTCCTTGGAAATAGCGGAAAGAGTATCAAATACTGCACCGGAGAACTCAAGGTTGGGAGCATCTGCGGGGATACATGCTGCAGAATAGCCGTCCTGTGAGGAGGTGTAGTAAGCTTCCTGACTTGATTCCCACTTGGGATAAGGAACGATACCGAAGTCAGTTTCCATCTTTCTGAAGGTCTGTGCTCTCTGGAGAGTTGCATGGTAGAACAAGGATCTGCCTTCAAGGAATATCTTGTCAACAGGGTTTTCAGCATCGATCTGGTCGGATGTAACCTGCTTGTAGTATACATCGTCGGTTGCCTTGTAATCGATCATCTTGGTAAGAATATTTGTCATCTTACCAACATCGTAATCAAGAACGATATCATCGTTTTCATCTCTGTGAGTAGGCTGAACATCAAAGTGTGCATTCCATGCATCAACAGGGTTCATGATCTCGGAAACATAGCCGAAGCTGTCTTCTTCACCGGGCCATTCATCAGAGTTAAGGTCTACCCACTTACCTCTTGTCATCTCTATCATCTTGTCAACAGTCCATTCACCGTCGCGAACAAGCTGGTAAATATCTTCAAGCTGATAGTCCTGAGCAAGCTTCTTGTTGAAGTAGAGTACAAATACATGATCCCAGTATGTAAGGCTGTAGTCACCAACCATATACTTGAGCTGACCGTTGATTGTAAGCTCATCTATAGCATCCTGGTAGTAGTAGCTGTGATCATGGGATTCATCTGTACAGCTCAATGTGTCGGAAATAACGGGTACATCATTGTAGTTGTAGAAATACTGTGCAAGCTCACCCTGAGCAAGGTATGCCTGCTGGCTCATGATAAGGTCAAAATCACCGATACCGGCGTCAATGGAGTTACGCATGGTATTGATAAAGTCATCCTTGTTGTTCCAGTCTCCGGGAATACCTCTTGCCTCAATATCAGCAAGACCGAAAATATCCTTAACCTTACGGTTTCTTTCATAAACCGCCTGGTTAACAAGCTCGGTTTCACCTTCGTCTGCAACAATTTCATACATAAATTCACCGTATGCATTGTCTTCACGGCAAAGAACGGTAAAGGTTTCGCCCTCATAGGTTGTTCCCTCTTTAACGTGGGAACCTTCGGGAAGGTCTGAAACTGCTTTTCCTTCACCCTTTTTGTTGTTACATGCCGCAAGCATCGGCACAACCATCAAAAGGCAAAGCAAAACTGCTAAAACTTTTTTCATAAATTTAGCATCCTTTCAAGTTTATTTGATATTATTATACTATATTATGCGAAATTGTCAAGAAAAAATATGTTAATTATATTGTTCATAAAATTTATTTTCAACTTCATTTATAATATTAAGTGAAAAATATTGACATACCGAGTAAAGCTTGGTATAATTATTATTTGTAATTACTAATTTGGAGGAATCTGTTTATGAAATGGACAGGTCTTAATGAACTGCGCGAACAATATCTCTCATTTTTTGAAGGAAAAGAACATTTAAGACATAAGAGCTTCCCTCTTGTGCCTATCAATGATAAATCACTTTTGCTTATCAACGCGGGTATGGCTCCCTTAAAGAAATACTTTACGGGTGAAGAAGAACCCCCCCGCCGCCGTATGACTACCTGCCAGAAGTGTATCCGTACTCCCGATATAGAAAGAATCGGCTACACCGCCCGTCACGGCACATTCTTTGAAATGCTTGGCAACTTCTCCTTCGGTAACTATTTCAAAACCGAAGCTATCCATTGGGCATGGGAATTCTGCACCACAGTGCTTGAATTACCTGTTGACCGCCTTTGGGTTACAATTTATGAAAATGACGATGAAGCATTTGAGATCTGGAACAAGGAGATCGGTGTAGATGCTTCCCATATAGTACGCCTCGGAAAAGAGGACAACTTCTGGGAAATAGGTTCAGGTCCCTGCGGTCCCTGCTCTGAAATCTACTTTGACCGCGGTCTTGAATTCGGTTGCGGTAGTGAGGACTGCAAGCCCGGCTGTGACTGTGACAGATTTATGGAATTCTGGAATCTTGTATTCACACAGTTTGACGGTGACGGCGAGGGTAACTACACTCCCCTTGCAAACCCCAACATTGATACAGGTATGGGACTTGAACGCCTTGCCTGCCTTATGCAGGGTGTAAACAACCTCTTTGAGGTGGATACCATACAGAATATCATGGCAGCTATCAGCGAAAAGGCAGGCGTAAAGTACGGTGAAAACAAGGAAGCAGACATTTCCCTTCGTATCATCACCGACCATATCCGTTCCACCACCTTCCTTGTTTGTGACGGTGTTGTTCCCACAAACGAAGGACGCGGCTATGTTTTAAGAAGATTATTGCGCCGCGCTGCCCGCCACGGCAGACTCCTTGGTATCAAGGGTACATTCTTAACAGATATCGTTGCGGTTGTTGCAAAGGAAAATATTACAGCATATCCCGAACTTACCGAAAAGCTTGACTATATACAGAAGATAATCGGTATTGAAGAAAACAAGTTTGCACAGACTATAGATTCAGGTCTTGAAATGCTCAATGCAATGGTTGAAGAAACCAAGAACTCCGGTTCTTCGGTTCTTGCAGGTGCAGATGTATTCAAGCTTAACGATACCTTTGGCTTCCCCATCGACTTAACACGAGAGCTTGCATCCGAAAACGGTCTTACAATAGATGAAGAAGGCTTCAAGGCTTGTCTTGATGAACAAAAGGCGCGTTCAAGAGCAGCTACCGCAGCATTGGGTGACTTTGGCTGGGTTGGCGAAACCTTTGAATTCCTTGAAGGTCTTGATAAAACAGAGTTCACAGGCTACACCGCAACCGAAAGTGAAGCAAAGGTTGTAAAGATGGTTAATGCTGAAACCAAAGAGGTGCTTGACTCTGCAAGTGAAGGCAAGGTTATAGTAATTCTTGACAAAACTCCCTTCTACGGTGAAGGCGGCGGTCAGGTTGGCGATACCGGTAAGCTTTACAATGATACACTTAAAATAAAAGTTACAAACACAAAGAAGCATGATGACATTTATATGCACATCTGTGATATAGAAGAAGGTATGATTTCTGTAAATGATACCCTCAATGCAAAGGTATGCGATTGCAGAAGAAATGCCATCAAGCGTAACCACTCCGCGGTACATCTTCTCCAGGCGGCTCTGCGTAAGGTTTTAGGTAACCATGTTGAGCAGGCCGGCTCCTATGTTGATAACGAAAGACTCCGTTTCGACTTCCGTCATTTCGCGGCAATGACTGCAGAGGAATTGGCAGAGACCGAAAAGCTTGTTAACAAGGTTATCCTTGAGGGACTTGCAATAGAGACCGTTGAAACAGATGTTGAATCGGCAAAGGCTATGGGTGCAATGGCACTCTTCGGAGAAAAGTACGGCAATCTTGTAAGAGTTGTTAAGATGGGTGATTTCTCCACAGAGCTTTGCGGCGGTACACATCTTGACAATACCGCAAAGGCAGGTCTTTTCAAGATCATTTCCGAAACCTCTGTTGCAGCAGGTGTAAGAAGAATTGAAGCTACAACAGGCTTTGGTGTTCTTTCGCTTATGGCTGAAAAGGATGAGCTTATACTTAACACCGCAAAGGAATTAAAGAGTGCCAACACCGCAGACATTGCAAAGAGAGCAACGGCGCTTCAGGCAGAGCTTAAAGCGGCAAAGAGTGAAATTGAAGCTCTTAACGGCAAGATGGCAGCATCCAAGGCAGGAGAGCTTACCAAGGATGCAAGAGATATCAAGGGCTTGAGCGTTTGTGCGGTTGAAACAAAGGATATTGCAGTTGATATTGCAAGAACCATGTGTGATAATGTTAAGGCAGAAAATTCAAAGGCTGTTATTGTAATTGCATGTAACTGTGACGGCAAGCTTAACTTTGTAGCGGCTTGCGGTAAGGATGCGGTAGCTTCCGGTGCTCATGCAGGAAACATTGTTCGCGAAATAAGTGTTATTGCAGGCGGTAAGGGCGGCGGCCGTCCCGATTCCGCAGTTTCGGGTGCAAAGGATGCTTCAAAGATAAAGGATGCTCTTGAAGCGGTTTATGCAACCGTTGAAGCTATGATAAAGTAATTTAAAGTGGTATTTTGATGTGAAAGCATCAGAATACCACTCTTTATATTATAGGATAAATCGCAGAGCTTTACCAAGCTTAAAACACCGTTTCAATAACCCTTTCACAGCAGGCGGGAGAATATCTGAAGCAGGCTATATGCTTTTGCTTTTTAACATCGGCAAAATACTCTGTACTTTTATTTATATCATTATCGGTTATATCAATAAGCACTAATTTCACCTTCATTCTTTCGGGAAAGATGCTTTTTATGTACACAGAAGCACATTTTCCCACAGCCGCGCCTGCCTTGTATTCCGCAAGACCTGCAAGATTGGGCGCAAGCTCAACAAAAATGCCGTATTCCTCAATACTTCTTATTATTCCCGCCACCGTCTGACCAACCCGAAAACGCGCGGCATTTTCCTCCCAGCTACCGAGCAGCTCCTTATGAGTAAGATATATTCTTGAATTGGCCTGATCAATACTTTTAACAACGGTATAAAGCATCATACCTATCTCAAAGCGGTCTGCCGGGTGAGATATTCTTGAAACAGATATAGAATCAATGGGAAGTAAGGAAATAATTCCGCATCCGATATCCGCAAAGGCACCGAATCGTTCAAGATGGGTAACCTTTGCGGGAATTATATCCCCCGGCACAAGGTCATAAACATAGTTTCTCATACATTCCGCCTGAGCAGCTCTGCGGGATAGAATTGCAATGGGTTTTCCCTTTTTATCCTTTATTATATTTATAACCTTAAAGCAAACCGCCTTTCCCACGCGGGTAATAACTGCAATATCTTTGATATTACTGTCCGAATCGGGTAAAACAGATTCGTCCTTGGGCATATAACCTCTGATACCGCCCAATTCAAACTCAAGGCTCATATCATTGTTACACCTTAGTGCAACAGCTTCAATGATACTGCCGTTCACAAAGGCTTTTTCAATACCCTTTATGCTTTTTACATATTCATTATTCTCCGCCCTTCCAATAAGCTGTCCTTCGGGAAGATATCTGTTCATCATCTTGATTTTTACCTCCATTATTTATATTTCATTGCTTTTTATCACATATGTATTGAAAAATAATAAAAAATATGCAAAATCAAATATTAATTTTTTGTATATGCACTTTTGTATAGACGAGTATTTGGGAGTATAAGCGAGATTTTGCGAGATACCAAGTTAATAAATTAAAATCAACAAAAAATATTACCAAAAATCTCTTGACAGCCTTATTTCATTATGTTATAATGTACCGCGTTGATTATAAAAAAATAATTATATACTTATTTCAGGAGGAAACATCAATGTCCACTTTTATGGCAAAGAAAGAAAACATTGAACGCAACTGGTATGTAATCGATGCGGCAAACAAGCCCCTCGGTAAAACCGCTGCTGCTGCCGCTAACATTCTTCGCGGTAAGCATCGCCCCGAATTCACACCTCATGTTGACTGCGGCGAGTTCGTAATCATTATCAACTGTGAAAAAGCTGTTCTTACAGGTAAGAAGCTTGATCAGAAGTTCTACCGTCATCATTCCGGTTACATCGGCGGTCTCAAGGAGATCAGCTACCGTAAGCTTATGGCTACAAAGCCTGAGTTTGCAATGATGCAGGCAGTTAAGGGTATGCTCCCCAAGAACACAATAGGCGCTAAGAGCCTTACACGCCTTAAGACATTCCGCGGCGCTGAGCACAACCATGCAGCTCAGAAGCCCGTTGTAATTGACTAATATCGGGAAAGGAGATTAAAATAATGGCAGTTAATTATCAGAGTGCAAAACCTTATTTCTACGGCACAGGCAGAAGAAAGAGTTCTGTTGCCCGCGTTCGTCTTGTTCCCGGTACAGGTGTTATCACCATCAACAACCGCGACATCGACGATTACTTCGGTCTTGAAACCCTCAAGCTCATCGTAAATCAGCCCTTTGGTGTTACAAACACCGCAGGTAAGTTCGATATCATTTGCCGTGTAAACGGCGGTGGCTTCTCCGGTCAGGCAGGTGCTATCCGTCACGGTGTTGCACGAGCACTTCTTCAGGCAGATGACAACTACAGAGCAGCTCTCAAGAAGGCAGGCTTCCTTACCCGTGATCCTCGTATGAAGGAAAGAAAGAAATACGGTCTCAAGGGTGCAAGACGCGCTCCCCAGTTCTCCAAGAGATAATTATTACAATATATATATTATTTTTTGGATCCCCAAAAGCAATTTAATATCAATTCCGTAGGGATTTGGCATAATAGGAGGCAATGCTTATGTACTCACAGCACAGCTCCGAAAAACCGGTTCCAACAAATACCAACAATTTTTCCCACCAAAAAGCAAAACTAATTTCCAAATTCAGCTTACTGTTCAGAACACCGGATAACAAAAGGCTTTCCCAACCTTTCAAATCGGTAATTGCAACCATGCTTACAATAATTATGTTTATTGGATGCGTTATAGGTGCATATTGCTTTGAGGACAGTATGCATGTTGGATTCAAACCGGATTTTCAGAATAACCAAAAATCTTACGCTTCCCGTAATACCCTTTTCAGTGACGGTACAGATGTTACTATGACGATAAGGGTTCACGGTGAAGAAGCAATTGAAGTTACATCACCCGTAAAAACGGTTGGTGAGCTTTTAAACAGCTATAATGTAAGCATAGGCAACAATGATGTGCTTAATTATACCGAGGAAACCGAAATTTTCAGCGGTATGGAGCTTACAGTAGATGAAATAGTTGTTGAAACATTTACACAAACAACAGAGATTCCCTTTACCTCGATCACCCGTGATTCTCAAACCGTTCCCAAGGGTAGCACCAAGGTAGTGCAAAAGGGTGTTAACGGCAGTTATACAGAAACCGTAACACAGACCTTTAAAAACGGTGTGCTTACAGATACAAGCACGGTTACAAATGAAGACAGCTTCGTTGAACCGACCGACGAGATTACAGAAACGGGTATTGGCGGTACTTATACCGATATTAACGGCATAAGCTACGAATATTCATATTATATGGATGTTACCGCAACTGCATACGGAACTCTTTCCGGATATACCGCTACAGGCAAGCCTGTTGACTTTGGTATGATAGCAGTTGATCCCTCGGTTATTCCTTTGGGAACAAAGGTATACCTTACAGGTTCAACATACGGTGATATGGGTGTTCATACCGCAGAGGACACGGGCGCCGGCATATACGGAAACAAAATAGATGTTTTCCTTGGCGACGATTATGACACACTTATGCAGTTTGGCCGCCGTACAATGAGAATCTATATACTTTTATAATGTACTACAAAGGCGTAGTTTACTGGCAATTTGAGTTGCCTTTGTAAACTGCGCCTTTTTAATACAGTCTTTGCTATTTAATTGCATTTTTAAACCACATGATATCGCTGTTATCAAAGCTTGAGCTTATCCTCAAAAACAAAATATACAGTATCAGCGTTATGCATATACTCACAACGGTATTTGAAACAGGCAAAAGTCTTGATATGATTTTTTCAAGTGAGCTTGCCGCAATTATACTTGCCAAAGGCTTTACAACCCAATTAAGTATACTTAGCTTAACATCACAGCGTTGAACAAGCCTTGTAACACTTAATGCGGTATTAACTATCTCCATTGCATAAATTATAAACGCGTAACCGAATATACCCCATTCCGGAACTAAAAAATATACAAGCACTACACTCATAAATGCATCAAAAATATTCACGCGCATTGAATACAACTGTTCCCCCAATCCCTTGAGCATACCGTCTACGATATGGTCAAAGTACATAACGGGAATAAGCGGAGCCATAATTCTTATAAAGGTTCCCGCATTTGCATCCTTATAGATCATAATTCCAAGGGTATTGCCAAAGGCAGCCAACACTCCTGCACATCCAACCCCGAAAAGCAGAGTTAATCTGAGACTTCTTGACACAATATTTTCAATTCTTTTGTTTTCGCCTGCGGCAACCGAGCCTGCAATTTCCGGAACCAAAAGACCTGCAAATGCCGAGATCAATGCCATGGGAAAGAGGACTATAGGCATAGCCATTCCGTGAAGTACACCGTAGGAAGCAAGTGCCGCAGAGTTCCCTGCACCGTATTTTTTTAAACCTTTTGGAATCAATATATGCTCAACACTTACAAGGCCGCTTCTCACATAGGCACTCAGTGCAACGGGCAAGGAAATGCTTAACAGCTTTTTACCAAGGCAATTCTCCTTTTCCCCCTTATTTTTGTTATGCTTGTGAAGATCCACCCGCCAAACCGTAAAGGAACATAAAAATGCAAATGCCTCGCTCACCGCTGAACCCAATATCACCGCAACGCAGGCATATTCAAGACCTTTTGGCAAAAGCAATGCAATAAATCTAACAGTAAGCAGAATATTGAATAACTGCTGGCAAACCTGAACCGCAGCATTTTTGAAAACTCTGCGTACCGCGGTAAAATACCCGGAAAGTGCCGAGGAAAGAGAAATAAAAGGCAGGGCAAAGCTTAAAATTTTTAATGGAAGAATACATCGCCTGTCACCGAGAATATGTATTGATATGGGGCTTGCAAGAGCGTACATTGCAGCACAACCGGTTAAACCGAAAAACAAACTGTATGCTATACACCTTATCATGGCGCGGCGAACATCTGCTTCACTTCCCCGTCCCAAGGCTTGCGCGGTAAGCATACTTGAGCCTAAATTAACCCCTGAGGTTGCAAAGGTAACTGCAAAACCGCCAACACTCATTATCAATGAATAAAGACCTACACCCTGCGCACCTAACTTCCCTGTTATATAAACATTAAACCCAAGGGAAACAAAACGCATACCAAGGGTAACAAATGTTAAAAGAATTAAATTGTAGAAAATTGCTTTTGATCTTTTCAAGTAATTCACCTCTACATATAACTATGCAAATAATAAAAAAATATATATATTTGAAAGGAATTTCAATCATGGAAATCAAAAACAGCTATCTTAAAAAGGTATATGAAGATACCTGCAAGCGTAACGCTCACCAGCCCGAATTTCTTCAGACAGTAGAAGAAGTATTTGCTACACTTTCTCCCGTAGCAGATCAGCGTCCCGACCTTATTGACGCAGGCGTATTTGACAGAATCCCTGAACCTGAAAGAGCAATCTCCTTCAGAGTAAGCTGGGTAGACGATAACGGCAAGGTTCAGGTTAACCGCGGTTACAGAGTACAGTTCAACTCTGCAATCGGTCCTTATAAGGGCGGTCTTCGTTTCCATCCCACAGTTAATGAATCTGTAATCAAGTTCTTAGGCTTTGAACAGACCTTCAAGAACAGCCTTACAGGTCTCCCTATGGGCGGCGGTAAGGGCGGTTCAGACTTTGATCCTCAGGGCAAGTCTGATGCAGAGGTTATGCGCTTCTGCCAGAGCTTCATGACCGAGCTTGCTAAGCATATCGGCGCAGATACAGACGTTCCCGCAGGTGATATCGGTGTTGGCGCAAGAGAAGTTGGTTACCTCTTTGGTCAGTACAAGAGATTGCGCAACGAGTTCACAGGCGTTCTTACCGGTAAGGGTATCTCCTACGGCGGTTCTCTTATCCGTCCCGAAGCTACAGGCTACGGCGCTGTTTACTATGCTGTTGAAATGCTCAAGTATTTCGGTGATGATATCAAGGGCAAGACCTTTGCAGTTTCCGGTTTCGGTAATGTTGCATGGGGTGCAGTTCTTAAAATTAACCAGCTCGGTGGTAAGGTACTTACAATTTCCGGTCCTGACGGATACATTTACGACGAAAACGGCGTAACCGAAGAAAAGGCAGCTTATA
>JAFYPJ010000135.1 GCA_017547545.1 Clostridia bacterium
ACAATTTTTTTACAATTTAAATTCCCTATAATGGTGAAAAATCTGTTATCTTATATAATGTAAGTATATATTCGTATTTTAAAGATTTTATTTTAAGGTAGGTATTTTTATGTTTGAATTTTGGATCGGAAGAAATAAAATATCCGAATATGCAGTAGTTATTCCCGATAATTCTATTCCTAATGAGGAATATGCTGCAAAGGAGTTTGTAAAATACATAGAAAAAACAGTTGGTTTAAAGCTTGAAATTTTAAAGGAAAGCGAAAAATATGAAAAGCATGTTATCTACATAGGCAGATGTATTCGCAGTGCCAAAATGGTAAACTTTTCTGAGCTTGGTGAGGAAGGCTTTATTATTACTGTTTTTGACGGTAATCTTTTTATAACCGGTAACGATAAAAGAGGAACTCTTTACGGTGTTTATACATTTCTTGAAAAATATGTTGGCTGGAGATTCTTTACAACAGATACGGAAATGATACTTAACAAAAAGGATGTTTTTCTTGAAGAAGGACTTTATGATAAACAGATACCCAAGCTTGAATGGCGTGATGTTTGTATTCCCGCATACCTTCCCTGTGATATTGCAGTAAAGCGTAAAATAAATTCGAGCTACAGAAGAGATTTCACGGAGGAAATGGGAGGCAGCTTCCTTTACCCCGGAAGATTTGTACATACAATGGAAAGCCTGCTTGATATTCCTCAACAGCAGCAGCCCTGTTTTTCAGACGAAAAAAATCTTGAAAAATGTATTGAAAATGTAAGAAAGTTACTTCGCGGTTATCCGGACGCAAGAGTTATTTCGGTTACTCAAAATGACTGCGAAATTGGTGCGGACTGTTACTGTAAATGCGAAAAATGCAGAAAGATAGACGAGGAAGAAGGAAGTCATGCAGGAAGCCTTTTGCGTTTTGTTAACGCAGTTGCCGATGCAATAAAGGATGAATTTCCGAAGGTAAGAATAATGACACTTGCATATCTTCATACAAACAAGTGTCCTAAAATCACCGTTCCCCGTGACAATGTTATAATTGAATTTGCCCCCATGACTCTCTGCTATAATCATTCGGCAGATGATGATAACTGTGAAGTTAACCGTGAAATACTTTCAGATTTCCGTGCATGGGGCAGAATTGCAAAAAAAATATATATCTGGGATTACTGTGCTAATTTCTCATTTACAGTTCCCCATTTCCCCGATTTTCATGTTTTGCGTAAAAATGTTTCCTATTATACAAACCACAATGTGTTCGGTATGTTTTGCGAGGGAGATAATTATTATGATGACCACATGACCGACCTTGTTGAATTAAGAGCTTATCTTCTTTCCAAGCTGTTATGGGAGCCTCAGATGAGTGAAGAGGAATTTGAAAAGCACATGGACGAATTTCTCCTTGGTTACTACGGTATGGGTGGTAAATATATAAAGGAATATTTAAAGATCCTTGAAGAAGCAGTTGGTAAAGAAAGACATGTATACTGTTATCAAAATCCCACCATGCTTGTGGATGTTGATTATATGCTCAATAATGATGACAGAATGATGGAATGCTGGAAAAAGTGTGAGGCATTGGCAAAAACAGAGCTTGAAAAGGCTCATATTCACCGTTCAATGCAGGGTTATATTCATTTACATCTGCTCTATACCTTTGATAAACGCATGGAAAAGGCAAATGAAGAAGAAAAGCAGGCCCTTATCGCTGAAAATAAGGCTTTCTACGAGGCTTTGCAGAAATACGATATAGAACCGAGAGGATGGCAGTCAAAATTGCCTGAGATCACCGATTTTACTCAAAATGCGGGTGTAAAAATTTATTGGTAAAAATATCTGTTCCCTTCGGTTTATCAAAAAGAAAATTTATACAGGAGAAATCTTATGAAAATAACAGAAAGATATCTTACTTTTGAAACAAATCCCGATAATGCCTGTGTTAATGTTAATATATATGACAAAGACGAGCTTATTGAGCAAGTATTTACCCATCTTGGAGAGGGTGAAGTAAAATACTTTGTTGATATGCAGGAATACATTGGTAAGGAACTGAGAATAGAGATAACAAAATGTACTTCCTTATGGCAGAGATATCCTGAACCCTTTGTTACAGATGAAATGCTTAGTGAAAGAATAAAGTATGTTCGCTGTGAGGATAGCTACGAAACAGAATTTGATGCAAATAAATATCGCCCCTATGTGCATTTTACAACACAGAGAGGCTGGGTAAACGATCCTAACGGATGTCTTTACTATGACGGTGTTTATCATCTTTATTACCAGCATTGTCCCGGAGCACCCTATGCAATGTGGGATAACAACCATTGGGGACATGCATGGTCCAAGGATCTTATTACCTGGACCGAGGCTGAACCCATACTCCGTTACCCTCATGCAGCATCGGGTACAGGCTTTGTTAACCGCGAAAACAAAAAGGCTTGTATTACCCATGGCTATATGATCTTTGAAAGTGATGACGGAGGTTATCATTATAAATTCAAATCTGTAAATACTGCGGGTAACGGAGATCCCAAGATCCTTTTTATTGAAGAATTTAACAAGTATTTTTCAATAACTCTTCGCGATATTACCTCATATTCTATCTCTTCTTCTCCCGATCTTGTGAATTGGCAGCATGAAAGCGATATACTCGGTTTCCGCGAATGCCCTGAAATGGTTAAATACCAAATTGAGGGTACAAATGAGTATAAATGGGTTCTTAACGGTGGAGACGGTGCTTATCAGATAGGCGAATTTAACGGTCATGAATTTATTCCCGATCCGATAGATCCCAACCGCCTTGATAAATATGTTTATGTTATGAATGCTACCAAAAACTTTTCAAATAAGTATAACGGCAGCTATGTTAATTATAACTATAAGGATGAATGGGACCGTTTCTGTACATATGCTCACCAGAACTTTGATTCTGCTCCAAATGGCAGAAAGATAAGAATTGCATGGTATCCGATCCGCTACACAAGTATTGGCAAAATGCCCTTTAATCAGGCTATGACCATTCCATGCGAATTAAAGCTTCGCAATACCGCCTTAGGCTTGCGCCTTTGCGCTATGCCCGTTGATGAAATTAAGAATTACCACTCTGAATACAAGGTTGTGGAAGGTGATAATCCTGAGCTTGAGTCCGGCGGCAGATGCTTTGACTGTGAAATAGAAATGACACCCGATTCCACACTTTATGCACGCGGTTACGGTTTCAGATACAATGAAGAAACCAAAATGCTTACTATTACTCCTCCCGATAATGTGGAGTTTGATGTACCCTGTATTCCTTATGATGGAAAAATTAAGATAAGAGCCTTGTTTGATATAATGATTGCCGAGTTCTTTATCGGTATGGGAGAGGTATATGTACCTTTAAAGCCTGAAAATCCCGATGAAGACGGAATTTTTGTTGAAATAAAGGGTAAAGGAAAAATCGAGATAAACAAGATAAGTAAAATAAGAAAATAATAAAAGCTCCGTTTCGGAGCTTTTATTATTCTATTCATTATCTGTATTTTCTGTATCTGTGTCTTCTTCGTCTTCGGGAGTTTCGGTACGGACATATTCACCGTTTTCAAAATATCCAACAAGAATACTTGTGTCCTTACGGGTATGGGTTCCGTAGCCGTTTATATTGCCGTTTTCAAACATTCCGGTATAGAACTCACCGTTTTCCCATGTATATGTTCCTTGTCCGCTGAAAAGGTCATTTTCAAAATTTCCTTTATAGCTGTCACCGTTTGCGGCGGTATATTCACCGTATCCGCTTTTGGCATCGTTTACAAAGGTACCTATAAATACAGAACCGTCGGCATAATTGACGGTTGCAGCTCCGTTCTTTTTATTATCTGAGAAGCTGCAGGTACATACAGTACCGTCACTTTCGGTAAGAACACCGTTTCCTGAATATTTTCCGTCCTTGAACTCTCCGTCATAGCTTGAACCGTTGGCATAGGTCATTTTGCCTTTTCCGTCTATAACACCGTTAATAAAGCTGCCAACATAGCTTGAACCGTTGGCATATACCATTTTTCCCTCTCCGTTGGGAAATCCGCGGGACATTTCTCCAGTATAGGTATCTCCGTTAGAATAGGAAATGGTCTTCTTTTTTGCATTAAGGGTTGCAGTTCCTTCTCCCTCGCCTGAAAAATAAAGGGTTCCTTTGTAATATTCACCCTTTTCTGTCCAGCCGAAGAATTTTGCTCTTACCGAGTCATCCGAAACAGAGGTTGAAAAACGCAATCCGGTTATCAAAAGCGCAATTACTACCAATATAAGAGCCGCAACCGCAGCTATAGCGGATATTTTTGCAAGCTTTATAAAGGAAAACTTATTCTTTTTTGTATTTGTTTTTCCTTTATGGGGTATTTTATTTTGTACGGTTTTTTGTACAGGCTTTTGCGGTGGGCTTACCGCCTGCCTTTTTACATTCGTTTTTTGGTTTTTAGACATTGTTTGCCTTCCTGCATTTAACTGAATTTAAACATATCAAGCAGCTTAGGTATATATTCTATGCATAAAAGTGCCGAAATAAACATTAACACCGCAGTTATTAAAACCATAAGCAAGGAGGTGTTTTTGCCTTCATATTTTATTTCTGCGCGGTACTTTTGCTCTTCGGGTATATAGAATCTTGCATTTTCAAAATCATTGGCATTGAGTTTCGGTTTATCTACGGTACAGTATACTACTCTGCGAAGAGAGGAATACTGTTTTTTTAATGCCTTTTTTATAAAGATGCTGTCTATACCCGCCTGTTTGACGGTAAGAGCATTATCAATGGAAAATATTCCCTTTTTAGATAATACCCTTACTGCTCTGCCTACGATCTTTCGGTTATACCACATCATAAATGAAGCAATTACTATACCTATATAGAATGCCCATATTACCTTTGTAAGGGTGGTATTTGATTCGGACCACAGGCTTGTGAAATTTATGGCTTTTATGAAATCCATTACTTGATCATATCCTTTGTGATAACCTCACAGCCAAGGTATTTCTGAAGAACTTCAGGAACCTTTACGCTGCCGTCGGCAAGCTGATTCTGTTCAACAACTGCAGGGAGAATACGGCTTGTTGCAAGACCTGAACCGTTGAGAGTATGAACATATTCGGTTTTACCTGTTGCTTCGTTACGGTAACGCATATTACCGCGGCGTGCCTGATAATCCCTTGCATTGGATACGGAGGATACTTCCTTGTAGCCGTTCATGGAAGGAATATGAATTTCTATATCATAGGTTCTTGCCATAGATGCGGAACAGTCTGCTGCTGCGAGCTTAACTGTTCTGAAATGGAATCCAAGACCGCGAACAAGAGCTTCTGCCTTGCCAACAAGTTCTTCAAAGGCTTCGTCTGAATTATCGGGGCGGGTGTACTGAACCATTTCAACCTTATTGAACTGATGTCCTCTTACCATACCTCTTTCATCTGCACGGTAGGAGCCTGCTTCGCGGCGGAAGCAAGGTGTATAGGAGATATATTTTCTGGGAAGATCAGCTTCTGTTAATATCTCATCGCGGTGTAAGCTTACAAGGGCAGTTTCTGCGGTGGGAAGCATGAATCTTCTCTGATTGTCTTCAGCTGTATCAAGCCAGTAAACATCGTTTGCAAACTTGGGGAACTGACCTGCAGTAAGGCCACATTCGTAGCCAAGCATGTGGGGAACAAGAACCAATTCGTATCCGTCTGCAAGGTGGGTATCAATAAAGTAGTTGAGAAGAGCCCACTCAAGGCGCGCGCCCATACCTCTGTATATCCAGAAGCCGCTGCCGGAAAGCTTTGTTCCGCGGGGATAATCAATAAGACCGAGATCTGTACAAAGATCAACATGATTCTTGGGTTCAAAATCAAATACATGGGGTTCGCCAAAGTATTTTACAGGCTCATTGTTTTCCTTTCCGCCGGGTTTGAGATCCGCATCGGGAAGATTGGGGAGAGAAAGCATAAGGGTTTTGTATTTTTCCTCAATTTCCTTGAGCTCTGTATCTATTGATTTGATTGTTTCGGAAAGCTCCTTCATCTGTGCAAAGATAGCGGTTGTATCTTCGCCTGCCTTTTTCATCATGGGGATCTGCTTTGAAACCTTGTTCTGCTCTGCCTTTAAGCTTTCGGTTTTACCTATAAGCTCACGGCGGGAAACATCTAACGCAAGAATTTCATCAATTTCCTTGCATGCATCGTATTCCTTTGCTAAAAGTAATCTTTTTACTTCATCGGGATTTTCCTTGATAAGTCTGATGTCTAACATTTTTTTATCTCCTAAAATTTTTTGTCTATATTATTATATTATATATATATTATATACTATATCAGAACGGATTGCAAACAGGCAATGTTCCACATGGAACATCAGTCATCAAATATGTTTGAACCGCAGATCAGATTTATAAGAGTTTCAAGATCTTCATTATCCTGATACTCAATTTCGATCTTTTTTGCCTTACCCTTATTCTTTATTGAAATTCTTCTTCCCATGCGTGCACTCATGCGCCGTTCAAGCTCTTTGGTGTAATCTATAACCAATTCCTTGTTTTCATCTTGGGTTTCTTCGGCGATTTTTTCGCTGTTGAGTTTTTTTGCAAGTTTTTCGGTTTCTCTTACAGTAAGTTCCTTTTCAATAACCGTATTTGCTGCCAAAACAAGTTTTTCCCTGTCTTTTACCGAAAGAAGAACCTTTGCATGACCTGTGCTGAGTTCACCTGCTGCAACAAGCTCCTTTACCTGATCCGGAAGCTCAAGTAATCTTAAAGAGTTTGCTATAGACGGACGGGAACGGCCGATCTTTTTTGAAATTTCTTCCTGTGTTAATGAATACTCCTTTGCAAGAGTTTCATAGGCAAGAGCTTCTTCTATTGGGTTAAGGTCTTCCCTTTGCAGATTTTCCACTAAAGCTAATTCAGCAGCCTTATTATCGTCTATATCAAGTATTACAACCGGTATTTCGGTAAGACCTGCCATTTTAGCGGCTCTCCATCTTCTCTCCCCTGCTACAATACTGTAAAAGCCCTTTGAATTTTCCCTTACAGCAACAGGTTGAATAAGACCGTGGCTTGCTATAGAATCTGCCAGCTCAGCCAAAGCCTCACTGTCAAAAAACTTTCTCGGCTGATTTGCCCTCGGTTCTATATCGCTTATACGCAGCATTGTTGTGTTTTTTGAGCTTGTTTGAAAATTATCTTCAAATATTGCATCAAGTCCTTTTCCAAGCCCCATGCTTTTTGATGCCATTGTTTTATGTTAAGTAAAGGGTAATTTCTTCCCTTATACTCAGATCCTTTCCATTATTTCTTTTGCTATGTCTAAATATGCAATACTTCCCTTTGAATATCTGTCATACGCTATTATCGGTTTTCCGTGGCTGGGTGCCTCGGATAAACGGACATTTCTTACAACAGGCGTGGAAATAAGCTTGTTTGCATAATATTTTTTAAGTTCATTTACAACCTGCATTGTAAGATTTAATCTGCCGTTGTACATGGTTAAAAGTATTCCTGTTATCTCTATTTGAGGGTTGTACAGCTTTTTTACCTGCCTTATGGATATCATAAGCTGCGAAAGACCTTCAAGGGCATAATATTCGCATTGCATGGGAATGATTATTCCGTCTGCCGCCACAAGAGAATTAACTGTTAAAATACCAAGTGAGGGGGGACAGTCTACTATTATATAATCATAATCTGCTTTTACACTCTCTAAACCCATACGGAGTCTTTTTTCACGGTTTTCAAGGTCAACCAATTCAAATTCTGCACCGGCAAGAGCAATATTTGCAGGAAGAATGTCAAGGTTTTTAAAGGCAGTTGAAACGATACAGTCCTTTGCCGCTGCTCTGCCTATAAGAAGATCATAGGAGGAATTACCGATATCTCTTTTATTTATACCAACACCGCTTGTGGCGTTACCCTGTGGATCGCAATCGCAAAGTAATACTTTTTTGCCTAAATGTCCTATTGCCGCTGCCGTATTTACTGCAGATGTTGTTTTTCCTACTCCGCCCTTCTGATTGGCAAAGGTTAAAGTTACTCCCAATTCCTCACCTCCGAAAATAGATATAACCATTATACAACAAATCTGCATTTATGTCAATTATTATATAAGAATTTACTTTATAACTCTGAATATATCTTTACACAGTATAAATATAAATACTCATATTCGGCGGTATTGTTCCATGTGGAACATTTTTGAAAACAGAATTCGGAAAGGATAATGTTTATATTCAAATCTTATTTTTAGGTATTATCAATACTATTTCGGTGAAGTCTCCCTTTTCATTCTTTTTACTTTCTACATCAATTCCTAAATTGCGCACCGATTCCACAGCCTTGTCTATAGAATTATAAAATATCCGTATGTCCTTTAATTTTTTAGGTTTTTTGGCAATTGCTGTTCTTTTATCCTCCAAAAGTTTTTCTATGTATATCTCACTTGAAGTGACATTTAAGGCGTATTTTATAATATGTTTTATTGCTTCTTCCCTCTTCTCTTCGTTTTCTATTCGTATAATTGCTCTGCAATGCCGTTCGGTAAGAGAGTTTTGGCAGATCATTTCCTTTTGTTTTTCATTGAGCTTTAATAACCGTAGCTTATTTGCCACATAGGATTGGCTCACCGAAAGGGTTTGTGCTATCTGCTCCTGAGTCATAGCATACAGCTCTTTTAAGGTTTTTATTGCATCCGCTTCCTCAAAATAGTTTAATTCCCTGCGCTGTATGTTTTCTACAATTGCCATAACAGCAGAGGTTTTTTCATCTGCTTCTATAATTATACAGGGAACCTTTTGCATTTTTAAAAGGGATGCGGCGCGCAATCTTCTTTCTCCTGCTACAAGCTCATATTTACCCGGTTCGGTTTGCCTTACCGATAGAGGTTGCAATATCCCATGGCGGTGTATACTGTCTGCCAATGCAAAAAGCGGTGCATCCTCAAAGCTTTTTCTCGGCTGATTTGCGTTTGGTGATATACAGCTTACATTTAGCATTACCACCATTTCCTGCGTTTTTACGCAATTTGTTACTTTAAGATCCTTCATTTTTATTCTCCTGACTCCAAAATATTGTGTGAAATGTATTATACCAATATTTCCCATGAGTGGCGCGAAAATATTGTATGCAAATAAATAGAATGTTTTAGGGAATAAAAAAAGAAGCTGTAAAACTAACAGCTTCTTTGGATGAATTATTGAATTAGTGAAGAATGCAACGCTCTGTATCCTTATCAAAGATATGAACTCTTTCCATATCGAATGCAAGCTTGATGTTATCGCCTGCTCTGGACTTGGAATGAGAGGATACTCTTGCGATGATAACCTGTTCGTTAACAGTGATGTAAAGGTGGATTTCAGCACCCATAAGCTCTGTGATATCAACTGTGGTATCAAGAACTGCATCGGGCATAGCATCGATATATCTCTGTTCTTCATGGATAGATTCGGGACGAACACCGATGATAACATCCTTACCGATATACTCAGCAAGTGCGGGATTTGTAGCCTTTTCCTTAGGAAGCTTGAGGGAATGCTCACCAAATACAACATAAACATCTTCGCCTCTCTTTTCAAGAGTGGAGTTGATGAAGTTCATCTGAGGTGTGCCGATGAAGCCTGCAACGAAAATGTTGGTGGGGAAATCGTAAAGGTTCTGAGGAGTATCTACCTGCTGGATAAGACCGTCCTTCATAACAACGATACGGGTAGCCATTGTCATAGCTTCTACCTGGTCATGTGTTACGTATACGAATGTTGTACCAACCTTTTTGTGGATCTTTGTAAGCTCTGTTCTCATGGATGCACGGAGCTTAGCGTCGAGGTTTGACAAAGGCTCGTCAAGAAGGAATACCTTAGGCTCACGAACGATAGCACGACCGAGAGCAACACGCTGCTTCTGACCACCGGAAAGTGCCTTGGGGCGACGCTCAAGAAGGTGTGTGATATCAAGGATTCTTGCAGCTTCTTCAACGCGGCGCTTAATCTCTTCCTTGGGAGTTTTTCTGAGCTTAAGACCGAATGCCATGTTATCAAATACTGTCATATGAGGATAGAGCGCGTAGTTCTGGAACACCATTGCGATATCTCTGTCCTTGGGAGCGATATCATTGATAAGCATATCGCCGATAAAGAGCTCGCCTTCTGTAATTTCTTCAAGACCTGCGATCATACGAAGTGTTGTGGTTTTACCGCAACCTGAAGGACCTACGAGGATAAGGAATTCTTTATCCTTAACTTCGAGGCAGAAATCGGAAACGGCTGTTACACCGCCGGGATATTTCTTATAGATGTGCTTAAAAGATAAACTTGCCATTTTAATTACCTCCGAATATTGCACTGAGTTTATATATTTTGATGTATATTATTTTAGCAGAAAAGGAGCAAAAATGTAAGTGGGTATTTCCCCAAAATACCCACTTGTGTTTTGTGCATTATGTACAAATTGCTTGAACGAAATATGAAATACAAATAAATTAAAATTGATATAACTCTAATATATTAGAATCATTTACCCCAATACTTTTTATCAAGGGTACGCAAGCGTATTGCTTCTGCAATATGAGCTGCTGTTATGTTCTCACTTTGAGCAAGGTCTGCTATTGTCCGTGCTAACTTCAATATCCTTGCATGTGCTCTTGCACTCAGCCCCAAGCTTTCATAGGCCTGCCTTAATATATTATCTGCGGTTTCATCCAATTTGCAGTATTTTTCGATATGCGGGGCTTCCATTTCAGCATTGCAGTTAAGCGGGCAGCCGTCCTTTTCAAATCTGTTTTTTGAAAACCGACGGGCGGCATTTACCCTTTTTCTTATAGCTTCGCTGCTTTCACCCTTTGAGCTCTTGCTCATATCGTCATAGTTTATAGAGGATACCTCCACCTGAATGTCTATTCTGTCAAGCAGCGGACCGCTTATTTTTGAAAGATATTTTTCTCTTTCACCGTGTCTGCAGGTACATTTTTTAGACTGATGGCCGTAATAGCCACATTTGCAGGGGTTCATGGCACAAACTAACATAAATGATGAAGGGAATGTACATCTGCCTGCGGCACGGGTAACGGTTATCTGTTTATCCTCCATAGGCTGGCGCAGTACCTCGGTGGTGGATTTGGGAAATTCGGGCAGCTCATCAAGAAAGAGCACTCCGTTATGGGCAAGTGAAACCTCACCCGGTACAGGTATTCTTCCACCGCCTGCAATGGCAATCGATGAAACGGTGTGATGGGGTGAACGGAAGGGACGGTGAAGTAAAAGTGTATCATTCTCCTTTAACATTCCGGCTACAGAATGTATTTTTGTGGTTTCAAGAGCTTCGTTGAAATCAAGGCGGGGAAGAATTCCCGGAATTCTTTTTGCAAGCATGCTCTTACCTGTTCCGGGAGGGCCTATGAGCAGGATGTTATGGCCACCCGCAGCGGCTATTTCAATAGCTCTTTTTGCCATAAGCTGGCCCTTTACATCACAAAAATCAAGAAGATAATCATTTTGTGCATTATCAAATATACTGCGGTCAAACTGCACGGGTTTTGCAAAAAGATCACCGTTTAAAACCGAAATAAGCTGACGCACATTTGAAATTCCGTAAACCTCTATACCGTTTACAACCGATGCCTCAGCTGCATTTTCCTTTGGCAGATAAACCTGCTTTTTGCCGGCATCCCTTGCGGCAATACACATACAAAGAGCACCTTTTACCGGACGCAGCTCACCCGAAAGAGAAAGCTCTCCGATAAAGCATTTGTCACTAAGATCTACAGAGCTTTTTATAATATTTCTGTTAACAAGAATAGAGCAGATCATGGCAAGGTCAAAGGAGGAACCCTCCTTTCTCTTGTCTGCAGGTGCCATATTCAGTACAACAGATCCGGGCTCCTGATAGAAGCCGCTGTTGGCAAGAGCACCCTTTATTCTGTCTTTAGATTCCTTTACGGCAGTATCGGGCAAACCGATAATGTCAAAACGGTCTATACCCTTATCTATGTAGCATTCAACCGTAACCTCATAGCCGTCTATTCCCGAAAGGGCGGCAGTATAAACTGTTGAGAGCAATTTTATTCTCCTTTGATTACAAATTTACCGAAAAATTCGGGGCGGTGAAAATCGGGGATATCCCAAGTAATTTCACTCCACATTCCGTAATGGGGAGTATGGGTATGCTCACCAACCTTATAAAGATTTCCGTAAAGAACAGTTCCTACATCAAGGCTTGCCTGTGAAAATACCGCTTTAAGGCTATCAAGAGGAAATTCTGCGGTAACACTCCATTTATCCTCTTCCTTTTCTGCAGTTACCTTGGGGATTGGGCAGAACTCGTCTATTCGTTTGCGGTCATCCCTTCCCGGTCCTACACCTATTAAGCTGTTACCTATAGAATTCATTTCGCAATTTATGTAGCAACCGCCCTTTTCGTATCCAAAAAAGGCTTCCATTGTTGAATCAAGCCAGACCTCTTCGTAAAATTCAGTATAAATTGCCTTTGGATTTTTTTCATGGCAGGTCATCTTTATATAAAGGGTATCATTAACAACCAAAAGCTGAGCATAAGCTTCGGGTGTATAGTCCTTTCTCCAGGGGTGTTTGTCTATAGGTGCAATTTCTGCCCTGCTCCAATCAAGCGAATTTAATTTTTTTATGATGTATTCCATAGTATACTCCTTTAATGCGGTAAATTTTAAAGGTCAACAACAGTTGCTTCATGCTTAACTGCGGGAAGAAATTTTTCTGTAAGATCGCTGAATTTTATTTTAAGAGAGGATGTATTTATGCAGGGATGTGCCGCAAAATATTCCTCCTTTGTTATATCTCTGTCTATAAGCAGACGAACACGGTTTTCCTTATCGTTCATAAGACCGAAAACCGAAAGTGAACCGGGTGTAATATCAAGAAATTCTTCCATGAAGCTTCCGTCTGCAAAGGAAAGCCTTGCAGTTCCTAACTGAGCAGAGAGATCCTTTGTGTTGAATTTTTTATCTCCCGGCATTAAAAGAATATAAAAATCTGTTTTCTGGCGGTTGCAAAGAAGAAGATTTTTGCAAATATGGATACCCAAAGCCTTGTCTACCTCCATGCATGCCTCAATTGTAGGAAGCACCTCATGGTCTACTCTTGTATATTCAATATTAAGACTGTCTAAAAGGTCATAAGTTCTTATTTCCTTTTCAAGTCTTCCACTCAGTTCTTCGGGACGCCCCGTTTGAAGAATATATTCCATCAGAAACCCACCTTATCTCTTTTTATTTTATTAGTTGCTGTTTTCGGGAAATCCTGAGCGCGTACAACTATATCGCTTACCTGCTTATATGGAGGAAGTTTTTTGCAAACCTTTGCAACATCATGAGCCACACGCTCTGTGTAATATGAAAAATCAAAGCCGTTTGTTATCTCGTTGCCGAGATATACTTCGGCAATCAGGGCAATTTCCCTGCCTTTTTTGTTTTTCATTGCATATACCACCGTTTCCTCAACATAGGGAATACGGCGGATACAGCTCTCTATTTCTTCGGGATAGATATTTTTTCCGTTTGGCAGTACAATAACATAATTCTTTCTGCCTGTTATTACTATTCTGTCTTTTGCGTCTAAATATCCGTAATCCCCTGTAAGGAAATATCCTTCATTGTCAAATACCTTTTTTGTTAGCTCTTCATCCTTATAATATCCGGGCATAACCGTGGTACCCCTAACTGCAATTTCACCTATAAGGTCCTCATTTGGTTCAACTATCTTTATATCAAGGCATGAAAGAGGTGTGCCAACGGTACGGTGGCTGAAGTTCTTTTTGGTGTTTACAGATATAAGTCCCGTACATTCCGTTATTCCGTAGCCGTTGTAAACGGGAATTCCTATTCCTTCAAAAAAATCGCCTATTTCGGGGGAAAGGGGTGCTCCGCCGCAAATTATTTTTTTAAGATTTCCTCCAAGGCGGCTGTGAAGAAGCTCAAAGGAGATCTTTCTGATATTTATACCGCTTTTTTTAACTATGTTTCCAACCTTTATGGTAGTGTTAACAAGATTGGCGGTATGATTCTTTTTGAATTCCGATCTTATTCTTTTATATATCAGCTCGGCATAACTCGGAACAAGAATTATGGTATCGGGATGATAGAGTCGAAGATCATTGAAAAAGTTTTTTATACTGTCATTGGTACAAAGGGTTGCAGCACTTGCTATATTTCCTAAAATTACGGGAATAGCCTGATAAGAATTGTAATAGGGGAGCAAAGACAGGGTAACATTGAATTTTTCTGCAAGCTCAAAGCCTGAATTCATACAGGATATCAGATTGTTTTCAGTAAGTAAAACACCCTTTGGCTCACCTGTGGTACCTGAGGTATAAAGCAGCATTGCAGGCTCATCCTTTTCCCTTACGGGCAAATGGGCGGCTTTGTTTTCGTTTTTGTATTCTTCACCCTCGGCTCTCAGTTTTTCAAAGCTGAGGAATTTTCCTTCATTTTCGGTACGGTCAAAGCCTATAAAATATTTTACGCAAGAGAGCTTTTCTTCGTTTTCTCTGAAGATATATTCATACTCCTTTGAGTAAAATACTACCGTAGAATCGCTGTGGCAGAGCTGCTGTACCATATCGGTACGGTGTATTTCGGTATCAAGGGGAACAAAAACTCCTTTTGAACAAAGTACACCAATATATGAGTTTATCCACTCATAACGGTTTTCACTGATGCAGGCTATATGGTCTTGATAAATACCAAGCTTGTGTAATGCAAGGCATAAGGAAAAAACATCATGACAAAACTCGGCATAGGTGATATCCTTAATGCCGTTTTTTTCCTTGTATCTGAAAGCAGTTTTATTTCCCGTGCTTTTGTAGATATTTATAAGCATTTCAGATACAGAGCTTATTTCATATTTGGTTTCTTGCTGTTTTTTTCTGTGTAAAATTCCCATATACCCTTTTCACCCTTTAAAGAGGAGTTCATTTATAAAACAAAAGTAATAAAATTATTGACCTTTTTTCGTGTTTATGGTAACATAAAAATACCGAAAAGTAAATAGATTTAGAAAAACTTGAGAGGTAATTTTGAAATGATCTGCCGCGATGATATAAAAGCATACCGTATTCCCCGCTGGAATGAGCTTCCTGACCTTGAATTGTATATGGATCAGGTTATTTCCGTATTGGAAAAAAATCTGTGTATTTTTGCATACGGGGAAAACTCCGCTTTTATAACTCCAACCATGATAAATAATTATGTTAAGCAGAAGCTTGTATCTCCTCCCCGAAACAAAAGATATAATAAGGGACATATTGCTGCTTTTTATATTATAACTTTAATGAAGCAGATCATGTCGATTTCCGAAATCAATACGGCGATAAAAACGGTTAGCGAAAAGATGGGGGAGGAAAAGGGATACGATCTGTTTTGCGATACATTTGAGGCATCCCTTGTCTTAATTTTTTTGCAGGAGGAAAACAAAACTCCCGATTTCGGTGAGTGCGAGGAGGCTTATATGATAATTCGCAGTACAACCCTTGCCTTTGCCAATATGCTTTATGCAAGAAGTCTGCTTTTTGAATATCTGCCGCAAAAACAAACAAAAAAAGAGAAAAAGGAAAAGAAAAAGCAATGAATATATTCAGATGCCCATTGTGCGGATCTGTCCTTGACGGCGAAAAGACATTAAAATGTGAAAACAACCATTGCTTTGACCGTGCAAAAAGCGGATATGTAAATCTCCTTTCCGGAAAGGGTAAAAATCACGGTGATCCTAAGGAAATGGTGTTAAGCCGCCGAAATTTTCTGGATAAAGACTATTATCTGCCCTTGGCACAAAAAATAAGCACCCTTTGTTTTGATTATACTCCCGAAAACTCTGTTATACTTGACGCGGGTTGCGGTGAATGTTATTATACTCATAATATTTATAAGGAATTTTTGCAAAAAGGTAAAAATGCTTTATTTTGCGGAATAGATGTTTCAAAGGATGCGGTGAATTACGGTGCAAAGCGTTTTCCGCAATGCTGTCTTGCCACAGCCAGCGTTTATGCCATGCCCATAGCCGATAATTCGGTGGATACGGTTATAAATATCTTTTCTCCCCTTGCAACAAAGGAATATTTAAGGGTTTTAAAGAATAACGGTATTTTTATTATGGCAATAGGCGGTCAGGACCATCTCTGGTCCCTTAAAAAAGCAGTATACGATACCCCTTATAAAAACGAGCCTTCAGATTACACTCTCAACGGGTTTGAGCTTATTAAAAAAGAAGTATTGAGATATGAAACAGAGCTGTGTTCAAATGAGGATATCATGAGTCTTTTTTCAATGACTCCCTATTATCATAAGACTGCACAAAAGGATATTGAAAAATTAAAAAAACTCGATACTCTTTCAACAGAGATCGAGTTTGAGATCCTTTGCTATAAGGTCAACTCCCCGTTTTAACACGCAAAGCGGCAAAAGGACAGAACGAATTCCGCCCCAACCATTATTGATTAAGTAATTCCTCAATCTCACGAGGTGTAGTCATTTTCTAATCAAAAAAAATAAAACCGCCGAAGCGGTTTTATCGTTTTTTGTTATTATCTCTGTTTACCGCCCTTTTTGGGAGCAAGAAAGATTATAGCAGTAACTGTACCAACTAAAAGAACAACTGCAACTACAATAGCGATGATACCGCTTGTGTTGATGTTATCCCAAGTAGCAGCTTCCTTGTGATCATGATCATGTTCCTCGGAAACGGGAGCAGCTGTATCTTCAACAATTTCATCAACAGCTTCTTCAACAGCTTCTTCAACAACATCTTCAACGGGTTCTTCAACGGTTTCTTCAACAGTTTCTTCAACAGTTTCTTCAACTGTATCTTCAACAATTTCGTTGCCGTTTTCGTCGGTATCTGCGTATGCGGGTACAAGCATCATGCTTGTCATTACTGCAATAACAGTAATTAATGTGAATAATACTGCAAGCTTTTTCATTATATAAGGTCCTTTCCTTAAACTTTATAAATTCATTTATTAAGAATAACAAACTATTATGAACAGCATATTAACAAATATATAACAAAGTATGACATTGTATAAATAGGAGAAAAAATGGAAACTAAAAGATTTTCAAAGAATGACGATGGCTTTATTTGTGCCCATTGCGGAGCCAAAGTACAACCCCTTGGTTATACCTCAAGAAATCATTGTCCGGTGTGTTTATGGTCGCTTCATGTAGACGAAAATCCCGGTGACAGAGCCAATGAATGCCGCGGACAAATGGAGCCTGTTTCTGCCGTTACCGATCCCAAAAAGGGATATATAATCATTCACCGTTGTACCAAATGCGGAGAGATCAAAAGAAATAAAGCGGCTCATGAGGCAAAGGTTCAGCCGGATGATCTCATGAAAATAATCAAGCTTACCGCAAAGCAGATCTAAAAAAGTGTGCAGGTTGTCATTTATATTTGAATAATTAGATATAATTTATTGACTTGACAGCTCAAATATGTTATAATATCCTTGACTGAGTTTGCAGGGAGGGATACCGTGGCAAATTGCAATATAATAATGATAACCTCCTGTAAAGGCGGCGTAGGAAAAACCACCGTGGCGGCTAATCTGGGAATGGCAATGGCGCTTTTAGGTAAACGAACACTATTGCTTGACTGTGACTTCGGTATGCGGTGTCTTGACCTTGTTATGGGGTTAGAGGACAAGTGCATGTATGATATCAGCGATGTTATCCTCCACCATGTGAGTTACGATAAGGCAATAATCCGGGATGAAAGAAATGAGAATCTGTATTTTCTTGCTGCTCCCTATAAATATGAGGGGAATATCGGGGAAGAGGATTTCAAAAAATTTATAAACGGTATATCTGATGCTCTTGACCTTGAGTATATTATCATAGATACCCACGGCGGATGCGGTGATGAAATAAAATTGGGAGCAGCCGTTGCTGATCTTGCAATTATAGTAGCAACTCACCAGAGCGCATCGCTTCGTGCGGCAGAGCAGACCAATAATTATCTTAATATTCTCGGTGTAAGAAAAACAAGATTGATAATTAACTGCTTTGAAAAGCAGAATGTAATAAAAAGCCGATTGCCCGGTATTATCAATATTATAGATTCTACCTGTGTGAAGCTGATCGGAGTAATTCCAAACGATCCCGCATTTATAATTGCACAGCGTAAGGGTTTGCTTATTGACGATTTTAAAAAAGGGAATACGGTTATGGCATTCCGTAATATCTCCCTGCGCATTATGGGAGAAACGGTTCCCTTGATGGAAGGCTTTAAAAAACGCAAAAGAAAAATAATCATGATGTAATTTTGAAAGAGGTGAACGAAGTGCATATAGCAATTATGGCAGACGACAAGAAAAAGGAACTTTTAGCACAGTTTTGTATTGCGTATTGCGGTATACTCTGTAAGCATGAGCTTTGTGCAACAAGTATCACTGGCAAATATGTAAGTGATGCAACGGGTTTGAAAATTGAAAAGTTTTTACCCGGTTCTCACGGCGGCGGTCAGCAGATACTTTCCCGTATTGCATATGACGAAATAGATATGCTCATTTATATGAGAGATCCCGATGCATATCAATCTCTTGAAGAAAAGGAAGTTAAAGACAATCTTCTCCGCCTTTGTGATATCCACAATGTACCCGTTGCCACAAATCTTGCAACGGCAGAGGTTCTTATTAACGGTCTTGAAAGAGGAGACCTTGCATGGAGAGAAATAGTTAATCCCAATTATTCACGCAGGTATTAAACAATTGATTACTAAAGTACATTAAACAAGCATTTTGAGTTAAAATAGAAACATGGGAAACCATGTTTTTATTTTGTAAAGGGTAAGTGGTGATAAATGAAATTGGAAAGAGCAGAAATTTTGTGCGTGGGCACAGAAATTTTAATAGGTGATATAATAAATACAAATGCTGCATGGCTTTCAAAAGAATTAAGCAGCCTTGGAATTTCCCAGTACCATCAGGCGGTAATAGGTGATAACAGCCAAAGACTTGCCGAAACCGTTTCCGATACTCTTAAAAACTGTGACCTTCTTGTAATAACAGGGGGGCTTGGACCTACCTATGATGATATTACAAAAGAAACGGTGGCAAAGGTTTTAAATAAAAATCTTGTTTTTGATGAAGATGTGTACTATGATATAAAGGATTTTTTCCGTAAAAGAGAAAGAAAAATGACGGAAAATAACCGCAAGCAGGCATATATTATAGAAGGTGCGCATATTTTGAAGAACGATATGGGAACAGCTCCGGGTTTACTTTGTGAAACGGGCGAAAAAATAGTGGTGCTTCTTCCCGGCCCGCCCTCTGAGCTTATGCCCATGTGGACAAATTATGTAAAGCCCCAAATTCAAAAATACTGTGATAAGATATTCGTTTCGAAGAATGTTAACATAGTTGGCATAGGCGAGGCTGCCGTGGCGGATGTGCTTGACGAAATGATGAAAAACGCAGTTAATCCTACTATTGCTCCATATTGTAAAACGGGAGAAACGCGCCTTAGAGTAACCGCTTCCGCAAAAACTAAGGAAGAAGCGGCAGCAATGTGCGATGAGGTAATAGAAGAGATAAAGAAAACAAAGATAGGCGAATATATTTACGGTATTGATACCGACCTTGCAGAGGCGGTTGTAAAGGAGCTTACAAAAAGAGGACTTAAAATTGCAACTGCCGAAAGCTGTACGGGCGGATTGATTGCAAAAATGATAACCGATGTTCCCGGCTCCTCTGCGGTACTTGAAGGCGGTATGGTGGCATATTCAAATTCGGTAAAATACAGAGCACTCAATGTTTCAAGCAGCCTGCTTGACAGACACGGTCCCTACGATCATAAGGTTGCCGTTCAGATGGCAGAGGGTATTTGCCGTCTTATGGATGCCGATGTTGGTATAGGTGTAACCGGTATTGCGGGCCCCGGAGGAGGAACAAGAGAAAAGCCTGTTGGCTTTGTTTATATTGCTGTGGCATATAATAAAAAGTCAAGTGTTATGAAATACAAATTCGGTGAAAAGCAGTCAAGAGACCGTATACGCGAGCTAACGGCTGCAAATGCATTTATAAATGTATTGGAAATGCTGAAGAATCAAAAATAATAATAAACACCCCGAAATCCTTCGATTTCGGGGTGTTTATTATTATTCGTAGTATTCAAGAAGCTGAGCAAGCTTTCTTTCATAACCCTTCTGCTGTGCCGCATAATATGAAGCAAAGTTGGGGTTATCATTTGCAACCATATCTCTGAAAGGTCTTACACATTCAATAGTCTGGTTATAGAATGCACCGAAGTTCAAGGTAAAGCCCTGACGGATAATATCAAGCATTTCTGCGGAATCCTCGTCACGGGTATACTTAAAGGTAAGAGCCTCGTCATAGTAAGCGGGGATAACCTTATCCTTGGAAACTGCAAAGAGGGTATCAAAGATAGCACCTGCTTTTTCAAGGTTGGGAGCATCTGCAGGAATACAAGCTGTGGAGTAACCGTCCTGGCTGGAGGTATAGTAGCTGTCCTGGTTAGTATCCCACTTGGGGAAAGGAACGATACCGAAATCTGTTTCCATTCCTCTGAAGTCCTGAGCCTTCTGAAGAACTGCGGGATAGAAAAGTGCTCTTCCTTCTACAAATATCTTGTCTAAAGGATTTTCAGCCATTGTATCACCGGAGGTGGTATACGCAGAATAGAAATCGTCTGTTGCCTTGAATTCGATCACCTTTGTAAGAATGTTTGTAACCTTACCAACATCATAGCTGATAACGATGTCACCCGATTCATTTCTGGTGGTGGGGTGGGCATCAAACTGTGCATGGAGGGCATCCATTGTGTTGGGAATATCTGAAATGTAACCAAATACATCGGTTTCATCGGGCCACTGGTCATTATTCTGATCTGTCCACTTGCCGCGGCTCATTTCTATAACTTTGTCATATGTCCATTTACCGTCACGAACAAGCTGGTAAATATCTTCAAGCTGATAGTCCTGAGCAAGCTTCTTGTTGAAGTACATTACATAAGCGTGATCCCAATATGTAAGACAGTAATCGCCTACCATATATTTGAGCTTACCGTTAATGCTCATTTCGTTTATAAGGTCGGGATAGTAGTAGCTGTGGTCATGCTCTGTACATTCAATTGTTTCGTTAACATAAGGAATGTCATAGTAGTTGTAGAAATACTGTGCAAGCTCGCCCTGTGCCATATAAGCCTGCTGGCTCATAATAAGGTCAAAATCACCGATACCTGCGTCAATCGAATTTCTGAAGGTGTTTACAAAATCACCGCCGTTAGCCCAGTCGCCGGGGATATCGTTTGCCTCAATTGCAGCAAGACCGAAAATATCCATTACATTACGGTTTCTTTCATAAACCGCCTGATTAACAAGCTCTGTTTCGCCTTCATCTGCAACTATTTCGTAAAGATGCTCGCCGTATGCATTGTCTTCACGGCAAAGGATTTTAAATGTTTCGCCTTCAAAGGTAGTTCCTTCGGGTACATGAGAGCCTTCGGGAAGTGCGGAAACAGCTTTTCCGCCGCCACCTTTGTTGCCGCATGCGCAAAGCATAGCCGTAAGCATAACAACACAAAGCAATAAACAAATTATTCTCTTCATTTTTTCCTCCTTGATAGCTGAGAATTTCTTTAATTCATATAAAAATATGTAGTTATATTATACATCCTGCCGTAAATAAAGTCAATAGATAAAAATTTATATCATTATCCTTTATAACCGCAAATACGAATTTTGCCGTTTTTCAAATTCTTGAAGGTTATTCATCTGCTGTTATTGACATGAATTATATATTGTGATAAAATAAATATGTATATCTTTTTGAAAAAACATCCCAAAGGAGCGAATATAAATGATACAAAAACCAAGAGGAACCTTTGATATTATGCCTGAGGAAACACCCCTTTGGCAGTATATTGAGGCAACTGCAAGAAACACAGCCGCGCTTTACGGCTACAAGGAAATAAGAACCCCCACCTTTGAAGCAACAGAGCTTTTCCAGAGAGGCGTTGGGGATACCACCGATGTTGTACAGAAGGAAATGTACACATTTACAGACCGTGAAAACCGCAGCTTTACCCTTCGTCCCGAAGGAACAGCTTCGGTAGCCCGTGCTCTTATTGAAAACGGAAGATGCTCTGATACTCTTCCCTTGAAGTTATATTATATGATAAACTGCTTCCGCTACGAAAAGCCTCAGGCAGGCAGAAGCCGTGAATTCTATCAGTTCGGTGTTGAAATGTACGGTGCAGCGGATGCAGCGGCGGATGCAGACACTATCGGTGTTGCCAATTCCATTATCAGAAATCTGGGTATTACCGATGTTTCTCTCCATATAAATTCTATAGGCTGTCCCAACTGCCGTCCTGCTTACCGTCTTGAGCTTTACAATTACTTCAAGGCGCACGAGGATGAGCTTTGCGATACCTGCAAATCAAGACTTGAAACCAATCCGCTCAGAATCCTTGACTGTAAGAGCCCTATCTGCTCAAAGATAGGCGAGGGTGCTCCAAAGTCTATAGACCATCTTTGCCCCGAATGTGCAGATCACATGGACAAATTAAAGAATCACCTTGACGAAATGGGCATCGAATATGAAATAGATACAAATATCGTACGAGGTCTTGACTATTACACAAGAACGGTATTTGAATTTATCTGTACCGCCATCGGCGCGCAGTCCACAGTTTGCGGTGGCGGCCGTTATGACGGACTTATGAAGGAATTAGGCGGTCCCCAGATGCCCGGTATCGGTTTTGCAATGGGTATTACCCGTCTTATCCTTGCAATGAAAGCATGCGGCAGCGTTCCGGATACATGTAATTTCCCTTCGCTTTATATTGCTCCCATGGGCAAGGCGGCTCAATGCAAGGCATCCGGTATTGTTTCCAAGCTTCGCTCAAAGGGTGTGTATGCAGAATATGACCTTGTGGGCAGAAGCCTGAAGGCGCAAATGAAATATGCCGATAAAACAGGCGCATTCTTTACCCTTATAATAGGCGATTCTGAAATCGAATCAGGAAAAGCAATTCTTAAAAACATGAAAGAAAGCAGTCAGCAGGAGATAGATTTAAATGATATCAATGCTCTTATGAAGGCTATTGGATACGAGGTATAAAAAATGGCAGATATTTTTACAAACCAAGACAAAAGAACAAAATACTGCGGTGAATTTACCGTAGAAGATATTGGCAAGAAGGTTTCGGTAAACGGTTGGGTTCAGCGCCAGAGAGACCTTGGCGGTGTAATCTTTATAGACCTTCGCGACCGTTCCGGCGTTATTCAGCTTGCTTTTGACGATAACACCGATAAGGAAATTTTCGATAAAGCATTCTCTATCAGAAGTGAATATGTTCTTGCGGCTAAGGGTGTTGTAAGACAGAGAAGCTCTGTAAATAAGAATATTCCTACAGGTGAAATTGAAATTGCAGTTGATGAGCTTAAAATTCTTTCTGCAGCCCATACTCCTCCCTTTGAGGTTAGCGATAATTCCAATGTTGGTGAGGAAACAGCACTTAAATACCGTTATATAGACCTTCGCCGTCCCGCAATGCAGAAAAATATCATGATGCGCCATAATGTTGCAAGAGTTGCCCGTGAATATTACTATGAAAACGGTTTTATTGAAATTGAAACTCCTATGATGATAAAGTCTACTCCTGAGGGCGCGCGTGACTATCTTGTTCCCTCAAGAGTACACAAGGGAAGCTTCTATGCGCTTCCCCAGTCTCCTCAAATATATAAGCAGCTTCTTATGATTGCAGGCTATGACAGATACATTCAGCTTGCAAGATGCTTCCGCGATGAAGATCTGCGTGCAGACCGTCAGCCCGAATTTACACAGATAGACCTTGAAATGTCCTTTGTTACCCAGGAAGACATTATGGAAATGAACGAAGGCTTTATTAAGCGTCTTTTCAAAGAAATTCTTAATGTAGACATTCCCACACCCATGCCCCGTCTTACCTTTAAGGAAGCAATGGAGCGTTACGGCTCGGATAAACCCGATACCCGTTATGCAATGGAGATCACCGATATTTCCGAGCTTGTTCGCGATAGCGAGTTCGGTGTATTCTCAGGTGCAGTACAAAACGGCGGCAGTGTTCGTTGCATAGTTGCAAAGAATGCGGCAAGTGTTCTTACCCGTAAGGAAATAGACAAGCTTACCGAACAGGCAAGAGGTATAGGTGCAAAGGGACTTGCATTTGTAAGATTTGTTGATGATACTCCTGCCTGCTCCTTTGCAAAATTCTTTACAGAAGAACAGCTTAATGAAATACTAGCAAAGATAGGCTGTGAAAAGGGAGACGTTGCTCTCTTTGTTGCCGATAAGAATAAGGTTGTACTTCCCGTACTCGGCCAACTCCGCCAGATCGTTGCAAAGAAGCTTGATATTATTCCCAAGGGATATAACTTCCTTTGGATCACCGAATTCCCCTTCTTTGAATGGAATGAGGAAACAGAGCATTGGGATGCAATGCATCATCCCTTTACCATGCCTATGGAAGAATGTTTGCCCTACCTTACCTCCGATCCCGGAAGTGTCCGTGCAAAGGCATACGATATGGTTCTTAACGGAACAGAGCTGCTTTCCGGTTCTATCCGTATAACAGACTATGAGCTTCAGGAAAAGATGTTTGAGGCTCTCGGTCTTACAAAGGAAGAGATCGACGCGAAGTTCGGATTCCTTGTGGATGCTTATAAGTACGGCGGACCTCCCCATGGCGGAAGCGGTATGGGGCTTGACCGTCTTGCAATGATCATGTGCGAGGCACAAAGTCTCCGTGATGTTGTGGCATTCCCCAAGATCCAGAATGCATCCGAGCCTATGTCTCAATGTCCTGCTCCCTGCGATACACAGGCACTTGATGATCTTGGCATTATGATAAAAGAAGAAATCAAGGAGTAATAATGGAACAGAAAAAGGTACCCACGGTACGCCGTCCCGGAGATCTCTATTTGCAGTTTACCCGTACCTCCACAAAGGAGCTGGAACGCAGATTGCTCCACGGTGCTACCCGTGAGGAAAAAATATTCTACCGTAAGCTCTTGAATCTCAAGCTTCAGCTTGAGCAGGAAAAGGTAATAGGAGAGCTTCTCTTATGAGTAAACCGAAATATACTCTTTTTGCAGGGGTTAACGGTGCAGGCAAGTCATCGCTTTACTATATACTTTCCCAATCACAGAATATGGGTGAAAGGATCAATATAGACGAAATGGTTGCCCGTGAGGGAAGCTGGCAGGATTCCCTGCTCCAGCTTTCCGCCACAAGGCGCGCCATGGCAATGATAACAGATTGCCTTGAAAGAAAGGCAACATTCAATCAGGAAACAACCCTTGCAAGCCCCACCCTCTTGCGTCAGATACAAAAGGCAAGGGATGCGGGATATATAATAGTTTTATACTATGTAGGCGTTGAAAATCTGCAAACCGCTGTACGCCGCGTTGAAACAAGAGTTTCAAAGGGCGGACACGGTATAGATCCGAAGCTTATCGAACAGCGTTTTGAAAAGCTTGGCGAAACCCTGCATAATGTTATGCCTTTAGTGGATGCGGCATTTTTCTATGATAATACCACAAAATTCAAGCAGATAGCATTTTTGCGCAATAATATTCTTATGGACTATGACGAGGATCTTCCCGTATGGTTCTGGGAGCTTATTGCCAAAAATGAATTGAAGCTAAAGAAATAACAGCAGAGCCAATATTAAAAGCAGCTCGTCATCGGCATGGCTGTTGAGCAAAAGAATTATCAGTGCTCCGATTATAATATCATCAAGAGCAATATTTCTTTCTTTTTTCGGTATAAGTAAAGGTTTTTCTTCCTCCCTTACCTTTTCGGGAAGGGGAGAGTGGCATTTTTCTTCCTTTTCCACAGAATCGGTAAGCTTATCAAAGGCATTTCCTTTATAATTCGGAGGGATATCGCTTGAGGGATAAATTCTCTGGTACATTATTTATCTCCTTATTTTAAATTACCCAATGCACCCGAAACAGAAAGTAAACTGAGAAGGGAAAGCAGCTTATCTGCTTTATCCCTGCGTTCCTTGCTTAAATAGGGCTTGAGCGCGCATATAAGGGCGGCGCGGTTTTCGGCATCGGTGTTATGTTTGATTACAGGCATATTTATCTCTTTTTCCCCGTTGTTATCCATATTTTCCGGCTCGTGTTGGGTGGATAAGCCCTGCGCGGCCTTTGATATGGTCTGCATGGCTTCGGGATTTGAAAGAATACCCTGTATTTTATTCATCATGTCGGGATTGCTCATTACTCCCGAAAGTAAAGAGGAAATATTATTGCTGTCCATTTTGCCACCTAAAACCTTTCCTTAAACTGAGCAAGCTTTTTGGCATCTAATCCGGAGCTTATTTTTTGCAGTTCATCCGGACTTATCTTTTCAAGCTTATTTTTAAGCTTTTCGGGGTTTCCCGCAAGCTTTTTTACCATACGGGAATCCACCCCCAATGCCCTGCATACCTCATCTATTTTTGCATTAAGCTCAGCCGGATCCATATTTTTCATTTCATCAAGTTTTTTTGAATCAAATTCCATAATAACCGCCTCACATTTCTATATTTACTAAAATTATATGCAAAATAATATAACATGTTAATTATATGAAAGCACTTATTTTTTCTGATTCTCATCAAAACGGTAAAAACATACAAGCAGCAATAGAAATGCATAAGAACAATCTTGATCTTTGTATTCATCTCGGAGACGGAACAAGGGAATTTTTATTGCTTGCCCAGGAATACTCTGCGATTCCCTTTGTTTATGTACACGGAAACTATGAGGATGCATTTGCAAAGGGTATAGATATTACAAGAATTCTGGATTTAGAAGGCTACAGAGTGCTTCTTACCCACGGTCATGCCTACGGTGTAAAGGGTTCAAGCTCCATACTTACCTATAAGGCTATGGAGGAGGAATGTGATATCGTATTATACGGTCACACCCACCAAAGAGAAAACAGATATCTTTCGGATACCGGACTTGGCAGAGGGATGTATATTTTTAATCCGGGAAGCGTTTCAAGGCCGAATTTCGGAGATTATGCCTCCTGCGGACTTCTTGAAATAAGCAAAAATGGTATATTACTCAGCCATATAAAATTATGAAAGGATAAGCTCCTTTATGAATAGTTATTCGCCCCCGAAAAAGAATAAGCTCCATATATATCTTCCTGTTATATTTATATGTTTATCCTTTACTTTTCTTGTTTTTGCCCGTTTGGATCAAAAAATTCCCGATGCTGTGTTTAATTTCTTTACTATTCTGTTCGCGGCTCTTGCCATACAGATTGTTACAAGATATTCTCTTACAAAATTTGTATATGAAATAGACACACAAAGAGATGTATTCAAGGTAGTAAAGATAACGGGTAAAAAAATCACCCTTGCGGGTGAGATAGATTTTGGTGACATTGTTTCAATAATCAAAAAAGAAAAAAATGTATCACCCTATGAAAATAATAAAAGGTTTAAAAACCATAATTTTTGCAATAATATTTTCCCCGAAAACCCGTATTATATGATCCTCAGCGTTGCGGATGAGGATATATGCGTTACTATTGAAGCAAATCAATCATTTATTGAGCTTATAGAAAATTACAGAAATACAATAATTAAAGGAGAAAACCTATGAAAAGAACTCTTATTGTAATATTTGCCGCACTTTTATGCGTTAGTCTTGCAGGTTGCAAGGAAAAGGAAAAAAAGATAACTATTGAAAGTGAGATAATAGGTGAGCCCGGTTGGAATATGGAGCTCAAGGAAACAATTATTTTAGGACCTGACGGTAATCCCATTGAAGCATATGAGCCTATAAGTGAGGACGCCATAGTAAAATCCGTAGATGAGATTTCTAATCTTGATTCCCTGATTTCGGTTTTTGAAAGCTGCTATAACGGTGTTTATACCGTAAAATACGACGAAAAAACAACTCTGGCATCAAGTGACGGGTATTTTCTTGTTACCAATTACAATTCGCTTGCAGATCTGCGTACAGAATTACTCAAAACCTTTGAAAATGAAACTCTTATCGACCTTATGATGCAGAAATATGATGTATTTAAGGAAGATTCGGGAAAACTTTATTACCGTCCAGCAGGTGCACAGGAAATAACCTTTAAAACCGATAAGGCAACCATCAATTATTCAAATGACGAAACATGTGAGATCTCTGTTCCCATGTTCGATAAAAAGAACACCGAAACGGGAGTTTACAATATTGAATTTGCTAAAGCGGAAAACGGTTTTGTAATCAGCTATTTAACAGAGTGATTATAAATTAAAAAAATGAGGGATGTATCCCTCATTTTTTTATGGAATCAGGCAGCGCTTGCTGCTTATTTTACTGTAACAGCTGTGATATGGGTGTTGGGGCCTTCATACCAGTAGAGGAAGCCTTCAACATCAATTACATCGTCTGCTTTAAGTTCGCCAACTGCTTCGTAAACATCGGAATCAACACCGGTAAGGTAAACTTCTACGCAGAAGCTGTAGGAAGCACCGTCTTTTGTGAGGTTAACATAAATATCATCACCGGGTTCGCCGTTCTTGTATTCGATAGACTCAACGGTCATATCTGTGAAGGAAACGAGCTTGTTCTGGTGGTCAACAAGTTCATCTGAGCCGAGAAGCTCTGTTGCATCCATGGGGGAAGCAACGAATTCACCTTCAAGGATCTCAAACTTAGCGTCGATGATCTCAACTTCGCCGGACCATTCAGCCTTGTAACCGGTAACCTTGATCTTTGTACCTGCGCTGAGAGCATCATACTCTTCTTCTGAGCAAGGCATGTCATAGAGGAAATATGCACCGTCTTCGCTCTGGGTATAGAATGTAGCCTTGGAAACACCCTGATCGTCTGTCCACCAACCCTGCTTAGCCTGGATATAGGTTTCAACGGTAACTTCGGAATCAAGCTCTGCTGCTGCGAATTCTTCGTAGCTCATAACTGTTGCTTCTGTTTCTTCTTCAACTTCATTAACTACGGGAGCTTCTGTTTCGGGAGCATCGGTATCTGTATTTGCTGTTTCCTTATCGGATGTACAAGCAACCATGGAAAGTGCGAGAACCAATGCAAGTGCTAATACTAAAAGCTTTTTCATTTTTCATTCTCCTTTATTTTTCAGGTACAATGTACCAAAATTACATAGATTATTATATACTTTAACTAAATAAATGTCAATATATATGCAGTTATTTCCTTTTTATTTTTGAAATCAGTACATATACTGCAATTCCAACCCAAATTACCGAAAGAGTTGTGATCAAGGCAATTGAAGCAAAGGGCAGCTTACCTAAAGATGCCTTGACCTGTGCGCTACCTTCTTTTGCAGCCTCTATCTGATCAAGACGGTACAGGGAGTTTGTTTCAGAGAAAAGTTCGTTGTAAAACTGTTCATCCACCTTCTGGTTTCTGCGTTTTGCCTTGGTAACACTTTCGATAAGAGCACCGGCAGCATTACGCAGTGAAGCTGAACCGTTAAATACGGGTGTAACAAAGGTGTTGTCAATATTATTCATTAAAAGCTCAGCCGCCTCGATCTTTACGCGGTAGTGCATATCATTATCACTGCCCTTTTTGGAAAGGTAGCTTTGGTATTCCTCTGATTCCTGCGCTTTTTTGGTTACGGGCAGGTAACCCTCGGTGCAGGAGTAGTCGATCTGTACACGGTTGGTTAAAAGAAATTGAGCAAAGAGCCAGCTTGCCAGAACTTCACCTGTATCCTTTTTATTGAATATACAAACCGAAGGTCCCTGAGATATCATTTTAGGATTATTTGTATCAAACTGAGGAACCGTCATTACCTCGGTTTCAAAATTAACCAATGCTTCCTCGGCTATATCCACCAACGGTGCATCCGAACCCATCCATGTTGCGCCTGCAGTTGAGTCGATTGCAAATATACATTGTCCCGCATTTAAAAAGTTAGCGGGGTAGCTTGATATCTTAAAGGTAGAAAAGGCTCCTGTGCCTGCATGAATTGCAATTTCATCAAGAAGTTCCTTTGTGGTATCATTGAACAGTCCGATTTCTCCCTTATTGCCTGAATAGGGTGCATCAAGCTGGGCAAGCATCTGTATCATCATATTATCCGTAGATTTATAGATACAGGGTATCATTACCTTTTGTCCGTTCACCTTATAGGTTTCGTCTGCATTCTTTTCTGTTGCCGCTTCGCTTACTTCCCAGATAAAATCCCATGTAAGGGTTTCGGGAAGGGTAAAGCCTAATTTTTCAACATAGGTTTTATTTACATAGCATGCCTCCGTGGAACGCATATAGGGCAGAGCATACTGCACGCCGCCGATTTTACCTTCGTTTAAAAATTGGGGTACAATTTCCTCGGTTTTGGGTGAATCAAACTTTACTTTTTTACCGCCAAGACCGTAATCGCTGTTCTTCATCAGCTCTTCCAAGGCAACAACCGTGTTTTTGCCCGAAAGATATGTAGCAATATGGTCGGGATAGGTTATACATACATTTGGCGTGGTGTCTGTGGCAAGATTGGTGATAACATCATTATATATCTTACCGTAGTCTGTATAAAGGCGCAGATTGACCTTGATATTGGGGTAAAGAGCCTCAAAATCCGCTATAGTATTGTGATATATTTCAACCTGAGTGAGATTGGTATCATTTTTTGCCCAAAAGGTTATTTCATAATTCTTACTTTCGTCAAAGCTTTGCGGAATTTCAAAGGCGGGTGCGGTTTTTGCACCGTGGCAACCCGTAAACACCGCAAGGACGGTTATTAAAGCAAGCAATATAGATATAATCTTCATCCTTTTGTTCCTCCCCGTGCAACACCTTCCATTATCTTTTTCCTGAAGATAAGGAAAAGAATTATAAGCGGTACCGATATAACAACAACCGCTGCCATCATGGCAGGAATATTCTCACGGCCAAAACCGTTTTCACGGATCTCCTGAATTCCGTTGGAAACAAGAAAATAGTTTTTATCATCGGTGATAAGACGGGGCCATACATAGGAATTCCAGCATTCTATTACCTTTAATATGGTAACGGTTATAACCGTTGGACGGCAGATAGGAAGCATTACCTTTAAAAGATATTTAAGATCAGAGGTTCCGTCTACCTTTGCCGCAAGGTATAATTCATCAGGTATCTGGCTGAAATTTTCCTTTAAAAGATAAATATAGAATACCGATGTAACCGAGGGCAGAATAAGGCCCGCAAAGGTGTTGCGCATATCAAGATTTGTTATTGTAACAAAATTTGTTATTATAACAAGCTCATTCGGTATCATCATAAGGGATAAAAAGAATGTAAACAGAAGATTTTTACCGCGGAAATTCATCCTTGAAAAGGCGAACGCGCAGGGAACTATAACAAGGAGCATAAGCGTGGTTGTTATAAGGGTAAAAATAAGGGTGTTAAGAAAATAATCTGCTAAGGGTACTCCGGTAAATGCTTCTTTGTAGTTTAAAAAGGTGGGATCGGCGGGATAAAAACGGGGAATATATTCCGAATTGTAGGAGGAATAGCTTTTTATTGATGAAAGTATCATCCAATAAAAAGGAAAGAGAACCGCTAACGCCCAAAGTGAAAGCATCAGGTATATAAATGTTTTTGATATCCTGCGGCGGATTTTTGCCGCCTTTTCGATTTTTTCAAAATTGTTTTCCATATCATACCTCAATAATGGACATGCTTACGGCTTACAAGAAGATTTATTACGGTTACGGTTAAAACTATTGCAAAAAGAATGATTGCCGCTGCGGATGCATAGGAGGGATAACCGCCTCCGTCTCCGTAAAGCATATCATATATATAACCAACCACCGTGTTCATTTCTGCGGCATTCAGATCTGTGCCGAACAGAGCAACCGCATCGCTGTATGCCTTGAATGCACCGATAAATCCCGTAATTATAAGATAAAAAAGTGTTGGGGATATCATGGGAAGGGTGATTTTTGTAAAAACGCGCCACTTGGGGGTATTGTCTATCATTGCCGCATTGTAATAATCCTGCTTTACCGAGGCAAGAGCCGAGGTAAGGAGCAATATTTTAAAGGGCAATACTACCCACACGGTATAGATGCAAAGAACGGTTATCTTTGCAAAATAAGGGCCGTTTATAAAGTCTATGGGGGAGATTCCGAATATTCCGAGGATCAGATTTATAAGACCGTTTGAATATTCGGTTTTTTGGAAAAGGATCATAAATACCAATCCTACCGCCAGGGTATTGGTAACATAGGGAAGAAAATATACAGTTTGAAAAAGCTCACGGAGCTTTTTAACCGAAGAAAGACCTAAGGATATTACCAAAGCAAGAGCCGTAGATAAGGGTACGGTTATAAGAACCAATATCAAAGTGTTTTTTAATGCCATAAGGAAATAGGGATCGCGCAGTACATAGCGGTAATTGTAGATACCGGTACCAAAGGAGCTTCCCGAAGCAGAATTATACCCCTCTTCAAAGGAATATATAAAAACATCTATTAAGGGATATACAAGGAAAACTGCCAGAAAGATTATGGCTGGCAAAAGGTATAACCATGCCTTAAAGTTATTTTTTTCCATTAGTTCACCTCAATTCGGCTTCCCTTTTCATTATCGAAAAGATATACCTTACGGGGTTTAAGTGAAAATCTTACTTTTTGCCCCTGAATTTCGTTTTCACCGTTTATAATGGCGCGGAATACCGGGGTTTCGCATTGCTCATGCTTGGCAATAACAGAAATATCTCTGCCCATTACCTCAATGCGTTCAAGCTCACATTCAAATTCTCCCTTTTCATCTGCCATAAAGCCTTCGGGACGGATACCTACCGTAACAGGCATATCCGGAATATCTGTATCCATAACTGCCGTATTTCCTATGTAGAGCTTTCTATCCTTTACCTTTCCTTTGAAAATATTGATAGGGGGAGTGCCTAAAAATTTTGCTACAAAAAGGTTACAGGGATCGTTATATACCTCCTGGGGCTTGCCTATCTGCTGAACAATTCCGTCCTTCATTACAACTATAAGGTCGGAAATACTCATTGCCTCCTCCTGGTCGTGGGTAACAAACACGGTTGTTATTTTTGTTTTTTGCTGAATACGGCGTATTTCTTCACGGGTGGCAAGACGAAGGCGTGCATCAAGATTTGAAAGGGGCTCGTCCAAAAGAAGAACACGGGGCATTTTTACAAGAGCACGGGCAATTGCAACGCGCTGCTGCTGACCTCCCGAAAGCTCAGAGGGCTTACGGTCCATAAGCTCTTCTATCTGCACAAGCTTTGCCGTTTCAAGGGCTTTTTGTGCCATTTCCTGCTTTGTCATCTTATCTTTTCCTTTGAGATTTTCAAGGGGAAATGTGATATTTTGTTTAACGGTTAAATGAGGGTAAAGGGCATAGTTCTGAAATACCATGCCAACTCCGCGGTTTTCGGGAGAAAGATGTGTTACCTCATCATCTCCGAAAAATATTTTGCCTGATGTGGGCTTCAAAAGTCCGCAAATAAGCGAAAGTGTGGTTGATTTTCCGCATCCTGACGGGCCTAAAAGACCGATAAGTGTACCGTCCGGGATCTCAAAAGTAAAGTTGGATACCGCAACTACCTCTTTTTGTTCCTTTTTGTTTCGGGAGGGGAAGGTTTTAGTTAAATTCTGCAGAGTTACTTTCATTTTAAGTACATTCCTTTATTAAACGCGTTATATTTTGAAGCCTTCTGGTAAAAGCTCAGAGAGCTTTTTTGTTTTAATTTCATTTTGGTTGGCGGTTATAATTTCAAAATCACCTGAGCAAAATTCTGCCATAACCTGACGGCAAACACCGCAGGGCATACAAAAATCGGTGATCTCTGCATTTTTGCCGCCAACTACGGCAATGGCGCAGAATTCTCTTTCCCCTTCGCTTATCGCTTTGAAAAAAGCGGTGCGCTCTGCACAGTTTGTAGGGGAAAAAGCCGCATTTTCAATATTGCAGCCTGTATATATATTTCCGTTTTTGCAAAGAAGTGCCGCGCCTACCTTGAAATCTGAGTATGGCGAATAGGACTTTTGCATTGCCGTATATGCTTTTTGTAAAAGAATCTTTTTCATTATATGGGGAATTACTCCGTTTCGTGTAGTGTAAATGTGTGGATTCGGTACATCCTATAAAATTATATCCTTTAAGCTTTCGCCTTCAAGATTATTTTCACATTCAAAAATATCGCATACGGTTTTTGCAATATTGCAAAAACCGTTTTTTGTTCCCAAGTTTATGGGTTTTACCCTTTTGCCGTATATCAAAAGGGGTACATCCTCTCTTGAATGGTCTGTGGATTCGGTGGAAGGATCACAGCCGTGGTCGGCGGTGATGATTAGCATATCCTCATCCTTCATCTTTTCCATAAATTCGCCAAGCCAAAGGTCAAATTCCGAAATTCCCTTTGCATAGCCGTGGGTATCGTTCCTGTGTCCCCAAAGGGAATCAAAATCAACTAAATTTACAAAGCATAGACCGTGAAAATCCTTGCTTTGATATGTGCCGGTGAGCTCCATTCCGTTTTTATTAGAGGTGGTATGGTTAGCCTCGGAAATTCCCTTGCCTGCAAAAATATCATTTATTTTTCCAACGCTATAGGTTGCAATACCCTTTTCATAAAGAAAATCAAGCATTGTTTTTCGGGGAGGCTCAAGGGAAAAATCATGGCGGTTGGAAGTACGGGTAAAGTTGGGATATTCTCCTGTAAAGGGCCTTGCAATTACTCTGCCTACACCATGCTTTCCTTTTAGAATTTTTCTTGCAATACGGCAATGTTCGTAAAGCTCTTCTATTGGAACAATATCCTCATGGGCGGCTATCTGAAAAACGCTGTCGGCAGAAGTGTAAACTATAAGACTGCCGCTTTGAATATGCTCTTTGCCGTAGTCAAGAATTACCTGTGTTCCCGAATAAGGCTTGTTACAAAGAATATTTTTGCCGCATTGTTTTGAAAATTCCTCCAATATTTCTTTTGGAAATCCATAAGGATAGGTGGGTAAGGGATCTTTTGAAACAATACCTGCAATTTCCCAATGACCTATTGTTGTATCCTTTCCCATAGAAAGCTCACAAAGTCTTGCATATGCACCAACGGGGGCGGGAATGCCGCCCCCGTTTTTATCAATATTAAAAAGACCGAGTTTTTTCAAATTGTCCGCTTTGAAATATTCACTTTTTCTAACTGCTTCAAGAGTATTACTGCCCTCATCTGAAAAGAGTTGTGCATCCTTGGCATGTCCTATGCCAAAGCTGTCAAGTACTATAAGAAAAATCCGGTTTATCATGCTTGTTCTTTAACTATTTTTACTATTCTTGAAGTGCCCAGGCGGTTTGCACCAAGCTCTGTGAATTTTTGCGCATCTTCAATTGAAGAAATACCGCCTGCCGCTTTTATTTTAAGGTGTGGAGCAACATTTGCCGCAAAAAGCTCTATATCGTGGAAGGTGGCTCCCGCCTTTGAAAATCCGGTGGATGTTTTTATATATTCAGCACCCGATTCACTTACCACGCGGCACATCTGTATTTTTTCTTCATCGGTCAAAAGGCAGGTTTCAATAATAACCTTTAAAAGCTTGCCTGAGCATGCCTTTTTTATTTCCTTTATTTCTTCAAGCACAAGATCGTATCTGCCCTCTTTAACCCAACCGATATTTATTACCATATCAATTTCGTCTGCACCGTTTTCAACGGCATCACGGGTTTCAAAAACCTTGGTTTTTGTGGTGGAATAACCTGTGGGAAAGCCGATAACCGTACATATTGTAAGGTTATTGCCGCAATATTCCTTTGCAAATTTTACAAAGGATGCGGGGATACATGCACTTGCGGTTTTATATTTTATTGCATCATCAAGTATCTGCTTTATCTGCTCGGTTGTGGCATCCGGAGCCAAAAGGGTATGATCTACTGTTGCCAGAATTTCATTTATATTCATATCGGTATCTCCTTAATTTTGGCTGTTCATCATTTCATTTACCGTTATAAGTCTTTGCTTTACACCCTCAACTGTTGCAGTACCCGTTGTGCCAAGCTGCTGAATGGTAATAGAAGAAACACAGCAGGCAACCATTGCAGCCTCGGTGGGAGTAAGACCGAGGGAAAGGGAAATTATGATTCCCGCGTTTGAAGCATCACCTGCTCCCGTTACATCTATTTCTCCTGAAACGGGGTATGTAGGAACATGGTGGATCTCATTCTCGAAAATTTTGATACCGTCCTTGTTGCATGTAATGAAAATGCTGTGACCAACCTCATTTTTCATTTCCATACCGCCTGCCAGAACATCCTCAAGATTTTCGGGATCTCCCTTTGCACCGCAGTATTTCATAAGCTCATAGTTATTGCATTTGATATACATTCCGTTGTATTCGCGCGCAAAGGCACGGGAATCCACAAGGAATGGTATATCGTATTTTTTTGCATATTCGTTTATCTTTTGGCGCAGATAGTCACCTACAACACCCGAATTCCTTTCAAAGAACTGATCCGAAACAATAACACCGTCTGCTTCTGTGATTGCCTTTTCAAAATTTTCTGCCAAACGGTCAAAAAGAGCTTCGGATGTGATAGATCTGTTTCTGAAATCAAGGCGAACATCCTCTTTATATTCACCGTTTTCCTGCTTGCGCATGGTTTTGAGATAGGTTGCAGTGGTAATTTCTTCGGAAACAATAATGTAACGGGTGTCGGCACCTATCTTTTTAAGCTCTTTTAAAAGATCGTAGCCCTCACCGTCATCTCCAACTATACCAACGCAAATGGTTTCGGCACCCAAAGCACGAATATTGTTGGTAATTGTACCTGCTGCACCTGCTGCCATCTTTTTGCCGTATATCTGCCATGCGGTCATACCTGTTTCAAGGGATATGTCATCCTCCTTGGGATCGCAGTAGACATATTTATCAAGGCAGTAATCGCCTAAAACAAGAATTTTCTTTTCTTTTATATGCTCGAATGCCGAATATATTTTGTTAAGATCCATGATTTCCTCCGGGAATTTGATGAATTACACATTTGTGTATTTTATTTGATATTATCCTTATCCATAACCATCTTGCAAAGTGCAGGTACGGTCTTCTGATGCTCGCCTCTGATATAGAAGCTCTGTCCGCCATCGGCAACAGTACGGGCAAGAATGGTTTTCCAAGGGCGGAAATAGTATCTGGGATCCGACTTGGGCGGAGCGGTGGAATGGTCTGCATCCTCAGGGATATCAAGGATATCAAATACCGCTGTGGTAAAGTCTGTTATCTTTTCACCCCTCTGATGTGCCACATTTCTTGCCATTGCAAGAGCTTTCAGGTAAACCTCAGGACCTGCAACCGCAGAGCCGAAGTTAAGAAAAGCACCTTTTTCAAGCTTTGTGATGCTCTGTGCATAGATAAGAAAATCATTATAAGAGCAGATACCCATAGCTGCACCGTCACAGTTGGGATGCTCGTGAATTATATCGTTACCTATACCGATATGTACGGTGCAGGGAACACCAAGGTGATAACCCATTGCAAGAACACTCTTTTCACGGTTGGGGAAGTTGTTTTCCCAGATGTATCTGCCAATAGCCTCTCCCCAGCCAAGGTTGTCCTTTGCACCCTGAACTATAATATCGTTTATCATTCCTGTTTCCTGCCAAAGACCGAACTGACCTTCGGAAATATATTTTGCAACGCTTTCACAGGTCTCGCCGATCATTGCAAATTCAAAATCATGGATAGAGCCTGCACCGTTGGTGGCGAAATGGGTGATAAGTCCCTTTTTCATCATCTCTATCATGTAGCCTGCGTTACCGGTTCTTATAACATGGGCGCCGTACATCATAAGTACGGTAGCATCATATTTTCTTCTTGCTTCCCAAACAGCATTTGCTATTGTGGGAAGATCCTTATTTTCAAAATCGGGTGTATGTGTTGCGGGATCTTTAAAAACCTTGTCAAGATCCACATCGTGGATTCTTTCATTTAAAGGTAAAATATTAAGCTGACTTCTGTCAAATTTTTCAAATGGCATGGGAAACTCCTTACATTGTGATGTAATCTATCAATTTTTCATAGTTCTTAAAATCGGGAATGATCATAGATGCTCCCGCACTAAGCAAACGGTTGCGCTTCCAATCATTGATACTCTCTTTTCTTTCTTCGTCGGTGGCAACACCAACTGTATAACCTCCGATATCGGCAACAAGCTCGATTTCCACATATCCGTCGCCAAAGGAGATAAGCTCTTCGGGTTTAATGCCACCCTCGGTAAGAAGGGATTTTATAACAAGCTCCTTGGAGCAATCTGTCATATGGTCATGGGCACCGTAAATGTGTCCGTCAAATACTTTATCAAGACCTAAAAGTCCTGCTTCGTAAAGCACATCCTTTTCATCGGTACCGCTGGCAAGGTAGCACTTGATGCCCTTTTCCTTTAACGCGTAAACAAAATCGGTACATCCCGGCACAACCAATTCCTCAGGCTTGATGCTGCCGTTGATAAGACCTTCTTTTCTTTCTTTGATATGTATTTCAAGACGACGGAGGTATTCTCTCTTGTATTCAAGGGGATCAACATGCTCGCCGCCGCGTTTTACAACCTCTTCATCAAGGCGCATGCACTGGAATATTGTCTGCTTACCCGTTAAGGTGTCAACAAAATCACGAACTATTTTGGTTACCTCTTCCTTTGTTTCGTCCTTTGCAACCGCAGAAAGAACCTCAATAAAGTAGGGGATCATTATATCCTGCCATCCGCTTCTTATAAGGCTTACGGTTCCGTCAAAATCAAAGAGTGCGGTTTTGAATCTGCCTTCCTTTAAGGGTTTAACTATCTCCATATCCCACATAAGCTTTAATTCCTCGCGGATAGCCACAACAAGAGCATGAACATAAAGCATGTGCATATCTTCAAGCATTTCCATTGAATTTGTGGGTGCTATAACAAAATAATCGCAATAATTCTTTAACTTACCGCCGTCACGGCCCAAAAATCCAACGGTGGTAACACCCATTTCCTGTGCTGCCTTTGCAGCAAGAACAACATTGGGAGAATTTCCGCTGCCCGAGAACATAAGAAGCACATCGCCCTTCTTTGCCTTGGTTTTGAGCATTATTTCAAATATTTCATCATAGCAAAAATCGTTGGCAAGACATGTAACCACTGCCGTGGAATCGGCAAGACATTCCGCCTTGAAGCCAACGCGGTCATAAACGCGGCATCCCTTCGCAAGATCGTTGCAGATATGGGAGGCTGTTGCGGCGGAGCCGCCGTTTCCGGCTGTGAAAATTTTTGCACCTGTATTTTTTGTTTCAAGAATAACCCTCGCAATATCTCTCAAAGCCTCAAAATCGGTTCTTTGTACCGCTTCGGCACATTCCTTTGTATACTCTGCAAGAGCAATTTTTATTCTTTTGTTGTTCATTATCTTTTCCTCATTAAGTAAATAATATATAATTATATAAATTATATTACTATAAAAGCAGTATGTCAAGATAAATATGGAAAGTATATTCAATTTTGATACAGCTTGAGAATACTGTATCATAATTTTATAAAATCTATTGACCTATGCGTAAAAAAGAGGTATAATTACAATGTATGTCAAATTCTTAGTGATTTGGAAGGAGAACATTTATGAAAAAAAGCTTATGGGTAGTGTTATGTGCCATAGTACTTATTATACCTACCGTAGTTGCGGTAAGTTATTATTTTATAACCAAGAACTCTCCCATTACATCGGGAAGTGTAACTCAGATAACTCTTACGCTCCCTCATGACGGTGTAAAGGAAGAACCTGAATCTTTTGTATTCAAGGCAAATTCCGGTCAGGTTGACCTTAACAATATAGGCTCAGGTATGTTTGGATATTTTATGGATATAGTTAAGAATTCAAAGGAGGTTTCCGGACTTCCCGAATCCTTGCTCGGTTTGCCTCACTATACCGTAACCTTTACCAATTACAGCGAACCTATTGATTATAAATTCTATTTTACCGAAAATCCCCAGCATTGCTATTTTACCGATGCAAAGGATGATTCAAAGGGAAAATGTTTCAATATTTCTGCTGATTATGCAAAGGCATTTCTTCTTTCGGTTTACGGAATGAGTGTTTTTGATACTGCGGATATGCCCGTGGCTACCACTCCCAATGTAGAGTATATTGATCCTGTTATGACAACCTGGAGTTATCTTACCATAGATAACCTTTACCCCACATATACCGAAAATAATGAAAAGGCATTTACGGATAATCTGTATTATTTCCCCGATATGCTTGCCCTTACCTATACCCACGGCCCCGGCGAACCCTATTCCCAGAGTGTTGTGGTGCTTGATGAAGGCGGAGAAACCGTATATTCGGGAAGTATTGAAGAAATGGCTTTTGCCGATATCCCCAAAAATGAAAAAATAGATGTTCAGCTTACGGCAAAATGGTCCCGTTCGGAAGAAAAAATGTGCGAAGGTGAAATGGTATACAGATTCTACTGTATGATAACCGATTCTCCCGAATTCAGCGTTACCACCTGCGACGGTCTGGGCGGTTCTGCTGAGGCAGGTTATTTCCTTTCTGTTTACGGAAAGAATGTTATTTGTGAACCGGATAAGATAGAATTCACCTCTGAACCCGAAATCGGAGTTGAACCCGTATTCTATAAAGACGGTAAGGTTGTAAGAGCCCTTATACCCCTTCCTTATGACCTCGAAGAAGGAAGATATAACTTCACCTTTACAGCAGACGGTCAGAGCATAAGCTGTCCCTTTGAAATTGAAGAATTCGGATACAAGAGCAAATATGCTCAGAAGGAAGAGGTTGCTTCCAATTCATTGACACAGAGCTCACTTGATGAATTTAATGCAAATCTTGAGGCTATATTTACCAAGAGAAGCGATAAGCGTTATTTTGATTCCGAATTCATTTATCCCGTGAATAACAGTCAGGTTAAGTCCGGCTTCGGAAGAACTCTTGTAACCAACGGCGGCTTTGAATATGTTAACGAATGGGTAAGAGTTTCCGCTAAAACAGGAAGAGATGTGCTTGCAATGAATGCAGGTAAGGTAGTTTATGTAGGCGAACAGACAATGTCCGGCACAACGGTTGTTGTGGACCACGGACTTGGACTTATGACCGTATATGCAAATCTTTCAAAGACAGAGGTTGCAATAGATGACATTGTTAATACAGGTGATGTTCTCGGTACAACCGGTATGTCAGGATATACCGACGGCACAAGAATGTCTGTTGCCTTTGTTATCAACGGTACTTATGTTTGCCCCTATGAGATCTGGGATGAAGACGGAATAATCCTTGAATAAAAAGAAATTTCAAACCGTATTTCTGAGCATGTGTAGCTGTCACATGCTCAGTTTTATATTATTAAAAAAATATTGAAAATAATTCTTGACAAATAGAAAATACTGTGATATAATTCTTTGTACGCGAAATATTGCAAAATATTTCGGGCCATTAGCTCAGTTGGTTAGAGCTCCCGGCTCATAACCGGTAGGTCCGGGGTTCGAGTCCCTGATGGCCCACCACGAAAAAAGTCTCTTTTGTCTACCGGACAAAAGAGACTTTTTTCGAACTAAGTGTGCCTTGCGGCACGATAAGCACACCTTCGGTGCGTGAAGCGATGCTTTGCATCGTGAAGTGCCTACAGGC
>JAFYPJ010000136.1 GCA_017547545.1 Clostridia bacterium
ACTTGACAAATTTGTTTAAATGTGCTATACTACAGTCAGAAAGAAGAAACAACTTCCCAATAACCTAAAATTTTCAGTAGTACCGTGATCGGTACAAAAAAGAGTATTTAAAGTTTTGATGAGGTTGGCGGAAGTGATATGTTCTTTTTAGATAAAGAGAAGTTCTTTACCAGAACCAAATAAAACAGAAAGGTTGGGTGAATCCGTTGTACATGTAAGCGTCAGGCTTAAAATGTTTATCATGTAGGATATGTAGGTTGTTTGTAGGAGTAATAGAAATAGGATTAGTGATTTTTGAAGTATAAACAAAATTAAGCCGGAGAATCAAATCAGTATAAATAAGTAATTAAACACAAATCTTTTGAAAAGAGGAAACCTCCAATGGGTGATTACGGATAGTGATTACGGTAGAGTAATTACATAAGCTGAATATCTTAAATTCCGGATAAAGAGGTATAAGCCAATGGGTGTTATAAAATAGGCTTTTAATAAGTCAGAATTCTAAAACTCAAAAAAGAGGTACAGACCGATGGGTGATATAAGATAGGCTTAAATAAGCGGATTGTATAAAACTCAAAAAATGAGGTATAGACCAATGGGTGTTAAAGAATAGGCTTTAAATAAGTCAGATTATATAAAACTCAAAAAAGAGGTACAGACCAATGGGTGATTACAAATAGTGTAATTACGATCATGTAATTATCAAACCAATAATAAGCAAATCAAAAATTATAAAAGGAGTGCCTGTAATAACAGGCAAAAAATTGAATAATGATTGAAGTAGCTTAGCGGCCGTTCTTTGTATGAGATGATTTTAATGTTCAACAAAGAACGGCTGCTTTAATATTGACAATAAATTTTGTGTAGGTTATAATATAAAATATGATAACCGTCATAAAATATATTTAAAATTAACGGTGAATAAATGAAATTTAAAACTGAAACTCCTACACAAAGATTAAAAAAAGTAATACATGAAACTGGTATAGTAATTTTAATAGGTTTATTGTATTATCTGTTTATAAAGATAGTCGGAAGAGGTTTACCCTGTATTTTTTATGAAACCACGGGGCTGCTTTGTCCCGGATGCGGTGCCTCAAGAATGTGCATGGCTCTTATTCGATTTGACTTTAAGGCCGCTTTCCATTACAATCCGGCTTTACTGTTTGGTTTACCCATAATAATTATGCTGATAGCAAATCAGAAAATAAGATATATAAAAACAGGGAATAACAAAACAAAGCGTTGGGAGGACATAATTTATATAACTTTGGGTATAGTGCTTACATTGTTTGCGGTATACAGAAACATTTTCTTGCCTCCGTTATAGAAAGGATCTTTTATGGAATTGGTTTTACTTACGGCAGTTGGGGTAGGTATGGCTACCGTTATTGGCTCGGTTATTGGATTTATATTTGAAAAAGCATCGCATCGGTTTAGCGATATTGTACTTTCTTTTGCCGCGGGAGTAATGCTTTGCGCTGCGGTTGTTGGCTTAATAATCCCGTCTCTTGAAACACAAACGGGTAATTGGTCTTTAGCGGTTACTGTGTTGGGCGTAATATGCGGAGCAATATGTGTAAATCTTATAGATAAGCTTGTGCCGCACCTTCATAATATTACAGGTGGCAAAGGGGAAGAAAAGCATCCGGAAAATGCGCAGCGTCTGAATAAAGTATTACTTTTTGTTATTGCAATAGCAATACACAATTTGCCTGAGGGAATTGCCGCAGGTGTAGGATTTGGTACGGGTGACAGGGCACAGGCTTTGGTTATTGCCGGTGGTATAGCTTTACAGAATATACCCGAAGGCATGGTTATAATTGCACCTATGATTGCTGCGGGCATGAGCAAGGGCAAAACTCTTGCAATTGCTGTTGGGACCGGTATTATTGAGATTGTAGGTACATTATTAGGTTATTTTGCGGTAAGTATTTCATCTGCGGTTTTACCTTTTGCTCTTGCCTTTGCAGGAGGAACCATGATATATGTAATAAGCGATGAAATGATTCCCGAAACTCACGCTCACGGACATCAACGGGGCGCAACATATTCGCTGATAATTGGCTTTTGCTTAATGCTTGCCTTTGATTTTATATTAGGATAGGAGAAAAATTATGTTAGAAGTTGGAAACAAGGCTCCCGAATTTACTCTTACCGACAAGGATGGTAATTCGGTATCATTAAAAGATTTTATAGGCAAAAAGATAGTTTTGTATTTTTATCCCCGTGATAATACACCGGGTTGTACAAAGCAAGCATGTGCTTTCGCCGCGGCTTACGATGATTTTAAGGCAAAGAATGTTCAGGTTATCGGTATCAGCAAGGATAGTGTGGCCTCACATGTAAAGTTTGCCGAGAAATATGACCTGCCGTTTATTCTTATTTCCGATCCCGATCGCGTTGCAATTGAAGCCTACGGGGTATGGCAGGAAAAGAAAATGTGCGGTAAGGTGTCTATGGGAGTTGTAAGAACAACCTTTATAATAGACGAAGAGGGTAATATTGAAAAGATAATGCCCAAGGTTAAGCCGGATACAAATGCGGCAGAAATTCTTGAATATTTGGGGTGAGTTAAAATGGAAAATGCAGTATTAAAAGCTTTAAAGGAACGCAGAAGTGTACGCAGCTATAAGGAGGAACAGATAAAAGAGGAGCAGTTAAATGAAATTCTTGAAGTGGGCACCTATGCCGCAACCGGTATGAACCGTCAGTCTCCCGTTATCGTAGTTGTACAGGATGCCGATACCCGTGAGATGCTTCGCCGTATGAATGCAGAGGTTATGGGAACTCCCGAAAAGGATCCTTTTTACGGTGCACCTACCATCCTTATAGTTCTTGCGGATAAAAATGCCCGTACCTATCTTGAAGACGGCAGTCTTGTTATGGGTAACCTTATGAATGCAGCCTATGCTGTTGGTGTAGATTCCTGCTGGATCCACCGTGCAAAGGAAGAATTTGAAACCGAAGAGGGAAAAGCCCTTCTTAAAAAATGGGGAATTGAAGGGGATTATGCAGGTATAGGTCATCTTATTTTAGGATACCGTAACTGTGATTATCCCGAAACCAAACCAAGAAAAGAGAATTATATTTACCGGGTATGATCCGTTAAGAAAAAAGGTTGATTTTTACTAATGTGACAATCAACCTTAATTATACTACAAGAGGACGAAATGAAAGGTATAAAAAGAATAATATCCGTAATATTATCTCTCTGTACTTTACTATCCGTTTTTGCAATAAGCGGTGTTTCTTCATTTTCAAATGAAACGGATGAAGAAATAGATCATAAGTTAGTAAATTATAAAAAAGAAATACAAAAAAACCACCAAGGAACTTCTTCCGGATGCATCCGGTACATACGCAGATGATCTTACATGGGAACTTGACGATGAAGGAACTTTGATCATTTACGGTGATATGAAGAAAATAGGAACGTCAGCTTTTGAAAATTGGACATCCATAAAAAATGTAATTATTATGGACGGTATAACGAGTATTGGTTCATATGCTTTTACATACTGTACAAACCTGGAAACCGTATGGATTTCCGGTTCCGTAACTACATTAGGTATATATATTTTCCATGGTTGTACTTCATTGAAAAGTGTAACTATCGATGGTGATGCTCTAACATATATAAATGAATATATGTTTTATGGTTATGAATCATTAACACAGGTAGTTATTCCAAACAGTATACTGTCAATATCTCTTAGTTCATTTTCTTTTTGCACTAATTTAAAAAGCATAAATCTACCGGATGATGTAACAAAAATAGATATCGGTGCGTTTTCTCAATGCACTTCTTTAAAAGAAGTAATATTACCCGATAACTCGCAATTAAGTATCAGTGCGAGTGATTTTTCAAAATGTACATCCTTGGAAAGTGTTACTTTCCCCGAAACTGTCAATATGATCGGCAATTATGCCTTTTCCGGTTGTACTGCTTTAAAAGACATCTCCATGCCGAATACGGTAATGGTAATGGGTCTTAATCCTTTTATAAATACCGCATATTATAATGATATTTCAAACTGGGATGAAGGTGTATTGTACATAGCCGATCATTTGATTGAAGCAAAAACCGATATCAACGGCGAATATGTTGTTAAAAAAGGTACTCTTTCCATTCAGAGTTTTACAAATTGCAAATCGTTAACAAGTATAATTATTCCTGAAGGCGTAACAAAAATTGATGTTAGCGCATTTTTAAGATGCAGTAGTTTAACAAGTATAACTATTCCTGAATCTTTAACGGTTATAGAGAATTATGCATTTGAAGACTGCACTTCTTTGAAAGAAATAAATCTTCACGATAATATTACAAAGATTGGCTGCAATGCATTTTATAACACCGCATTTTACAACAATGATTCAAATTGGGAAAACGGTTCCTTATATATCGGTAATCATTTGATAGAAACACCCGCTTCCCTTACCGGAAATTTTACAGTAAAAGAAGGAACTAAATCTATAGCAAGCATGGCCTTCTATAGAAATTATGTAACATGTGTTACTATCTGTAATGGATTGACAAGTATAAGTAACGAAGCATTTTATGCGTGTTCCTCATTGTGCAAGGTGATTATACCTGAGAGTGTAAAAAACATTGAAAAAGGATCATTTTTTATCTGCAATAATTTGGTTATAGAATGTTTTACAGGATCTTGTGCACACAATTATGCAATAAAGAACTCAATAC
>JAFYPJ010000018.1 GCA_017547545.1 Clostridia bacterium
CGTAGATACCAACCCTTGCAGGATCGGTTATCCTGTTCTCCTTCATGATATTTGAAATTCTCTTGAGAACAAATTCGGGCATGGAATCATTTATCTTTCTTGCCGCAAGAATTATATTTGCAAGACCGGGATAATCACCAACAAGAAACCAGGGGTCAACAGAAATACAGTGACCGCCAACACCCGGACCGGGATTGAGAATGTTAACACGGGGATGCTTATTTGCAATTCTGATGATTTCGTAAACATCCATATTATCACTGCGGCATATCTTTGCAAGTTCATTTGCAAAGGCAATATTGATATCGCGGAAGGTGTTTTCAACAACCTTTGTCATCTCTGCTGTACGGATATCGGTTACAACAATATCACCCTCACAGAAGGAATGGTAAAGCTCCTTAACCTTTTCACCTACCGCCTTATCGTCGGCACCGATGGTACGGGAATTATGCTTTAATTCATATACCATGTTACCGGGAATGATTCTCTCAGGTGCATGAACAAGATTTATATCTTCACCGATCACAAAACCGTTTTCTTCTATGATGGGGCGAACAAAACGGTCCATTGTACCGGGAGAAACGGTGGACTCAAGAACCACTGTAGCTCCCTTGGGACAAACCTCCATAACCTTTTTAACAGCAGCTATAACATAGCAGGGATCAATCTTCTTGCTCTTTTTATCATAGGGTGTGGGAACCGCTACTATATACATATCGGTTGAAATATAGTCGGTTGAAAATTCAATTCCCTTTGCCAACGCATCAGCAAAAAGCTCATCAAGTCCATCTTCATCAAAGGTGGTTTTTCCGCCTCTTAAAGTGTCTACAAGCTCCTTGTTATAGTCTGTACCAACAACCTCAACTCCGTGAGAAGCAAACATAAGGGCCGTGGGAAGTCCTATATAACCTAATCCTATTACATTGATCTTTGCCATACTATTTACCACCTATCATCTTTTTGATTTTTTTCTTTATTTTAAACAGTCTTGTTTTCTTATTCTGGAATTTTTTTGCAGCCATATATCCTTTTTTATCAAGAATATCAAAAAACGCGTTTCTGTATTTGGGAACTGCAATTGATTTTTTCAGCTTCTTATGAGTTTTTAGTGCATGCTCTGTATTACTTTCAACTGCCTTTGAATACGCAAGGATCTTTTCTGCCATTCCGCAACCTTTTTCGGTATGACAAAGAAGGATCGACACGCCCTTATCATCGTTGAATTCATCCGTAAGACTCTCAACACCCCAATAATCACCTACCGTGATATCCGAGTAGTTGTTAAAGCCGCGGAAATGACAGTTATAACAGCTTTGACGAAGATAATCGAAATATCTGAAATACTCGCATTTATCTCTTGTCATCACAAGCTCGCTCTTATCCTCAAATATAACCTTAACATTGCTCTTTTTCCAGCCGTTGGTTTTATCACGGAACTTAAAATCAACGATCTTTTTGCCGTTTTTGCTTTCAAGCTCCTTTATATAATCCTCAAACACAACCGGGCTCTGCACACCGTGGCAGATAAGATCGCAGGTGTAAAGATTTTCGTATTTATCACCGAAATATGTTTTTATTGCCGCTATCTGGCAGGGTGTACCCGTTGCAAGAACAGGTATTCCCTTTTCAAGCTCGGACTTTAATTCGGTGTATATTGTTCCCATTTCACTCTGTACATATTTTGATCCGCGTACCGCTTCAAATTCCTTGAAATTGCGGGTTATCTTATGCACGGGCTGCATCTTTTCGTTATATACAACACCCGAAACTACACCGCCCTGTTCAAATATGTGCTGAGCCAAAAGTCCTACCGCGCCGCCGGAGGAGGCTGCTTTACGGTTTTCTTCATTTTTATCGCAAAGAGCATAAACCTTTTTGGGTTCATCGCTCTTTTTAGGTGCATTTACAGGGCATATTTTATTACAAAGTCCGCATTTGATACACTTTTCGTTATCAACCACGGGAACATAATAGCCCTTTTTCTTTTCAATTTTAATTGCACCCTTGGGGCATTTTTCTGCGCAGAGCATACAGCCCATGCAGGTTTTTGTGCCAACGGCAGGTGTTTTATCCATCTCAATTTCCTTTATTATCTTTGCAGGATTTCCTGCTATAACGCAATATCCTTCAGGAAAGCTCTTTGTTACAACAGAGCCTGCTCCCACTACCGTATGCGGACCTAAAACCACACCGGGAAGAACCACGGAATTCAATCCTATCCAGGAATTTGCTCCGATTACAATATCCTTTCCTCCCGTATGCTTGGAAAGATCCTTCAGATCGTGATTGGCGGTAACCATACCAACATTACATGCAATATAGCTATCCTTACCGATTATAATCTTTGCACCTGATGCCTGATAATAGTTACCCGGTTTTTGAAATATGGTAATATTATCACGGTGAAACTCCATGTTTTTCCAATTTGTAACCGTTACATTATGATTAACCGGAAACGGAACCTTGCGGTTTATACCGATAATCTTTTGCATAAACACGGCATGCATAGTCCAGCGCCAGCCCTGAGAATACTGAAAACGCTTGAAATACTTTCCTTTAAGGTATTTTCCCTTATAGAAAATATGACCGATGCACCATGCAAAAAACCACTTTATAAAGCTTATGAGCCGTCCTATTATTCTTTTCATTTTACCGCCCTCAATGCCTCAAAAAACGATTCACAGGACTCTACCAGCTTTTCTCTGCCCGAATCAACCCGCAGGCGGGCATTTTTATCATTTAATATCTCTTCTGCCTTTGCAAGAACAGATTGCCATTCATCACCTCTTGCTTTTTCAAGGGTGAAAAATCTGTCATTCATATCCATTCTTTCAAGCACATCCTGCATTTTACCTTTGTATTCAGAACCGAATTTTGTATGGTCTATTGAAATTACAGGTGTGGAATTTCTGATAGAAAGAAGTGTCCCGTGGAAAAAGTTTGTTAAGGTAATATCACAAAGCCCGAAAACAAGACTCCATTCGAGGGGATTAAGATCATACATATAAATATCCTCAGCACCCGTATTACTGAAAACGGAGATGACTTTATGAGTATCCTTGTATTTTTCCCTCAAGCGTTTAACCAGCGCTGTGGTTGTACCCATAGTACAAATAAGACGCTTGTCTGACGGAATATTATATCTTTTATATATTTTTTCTTTGTATTCCTCTTTTGTTGTACCCAACTTTTCCAATACATAGTCAAGATCAAGAAAAGCGGTAGGATCGCAGGTAAAATCGGTTTTAACCTCAGGCGCGCAGTGGTGAACAAGACCTTCGGTATATTCATCGCGAACTCCTATAAACTTAAAGCCATCAAGAGATCTGCCGAAAATTTTTCTTCTTTCCTCTGTTACATGCTCCATACCCATGCCGAAAGCAGAGGCAGCGTAGGAAAATTTGAGAACATCACATTCTCCCATATCCAACAGATAGGGATTCGGGAATCCTCTTTTTATCCAATTCCATACCGCATCCGAACCTACAACTACTATATCATAGTTAGCTTTAATATAATTAAAAGTATTTTCGCAGGTATCCTCAATTATCTGCTTACCTGAAAGAGGAAGGTACTTCAAGGAATCACGAAATACCTTTTTACGCTTTATCCTTCTGAAAAACTCCATAGGGCGTTTAACCATGCTCTTGTTAAATTTCACCCTATAATTCTTTTCCATTTTTGCGCTGGAGTAATCTATAACCTCAACGGTATCCTCCGGAAAGCGTTTCTGTATTTCATGAGACAGAGCAACACATTGCATGTACGCTCCGTAATTTATACTTCTGTGAAAGGTAAGTATCCCTATTCGCATAATTTTCATCGGATACAAAAGTACCCTTTCCTTTCTTAATCTACATGTTTAACTTTAAGATTTCGCCATTTCTTTAAAATAATCTTAAACATTACGGCAAAATAGAGCAATCCCCAAACACAACCTAAAATCAATGCTTCCACCGATTCACCGTTCAAGCCCGAATCAATGAATTCAAGGGAAAGAAGATTTTCGAGGTGAAGATACTTCTTTGCAAAGAAGAATACTACTCCAAATACCAAATTTACAAGTATTATAAGTAAGCTCTCTCCCCAAGGGAATATCTCACGCAGGGTAATTTTCAGATATTTTGCAGTAACCGCAAGCTGGATCATACCCATAACAACCGTAGAAATAAAGGTTGCAACGGCAGGAGAAAGCATTTGCACCGCTTCTCCGAAGGGCTTGAGTGCCACAAAAAACAGAATGTTCAATACTGCATTTGAAGCAAGAGAACCAACCGAGCTCCAGAAAATAAATGTTGTTTTTCCAACCGAGTTCAAAACCATTCCGTAATATGTACAACGCAAGAGCAGGTAGAGTGAATAAAGCCTGAATACCCATGCGCCCGAAATATATTTTTCGCTGTAAAGTATTCTCATAACATCTTCGGCATAAACAAAGCATCCAACCGAAATAACAGCGATTATGATCAAGCTGAGAGTTGTGGAATTGGCCCAAAGCTTTACCGCCTTTTTGGTTTCATCTTTTGAAAGCAGCCTTACCATCTGGGGTAAAAGAACAGCTGTAAATGACGAAGCTATTATGGTAACCGGAAGCTCCTTTGCCGCATTGCTGTAAATTGCATAACTGTTATCGTCCATAAAGAATCCGATAATAAGTCTGTCTAATTCAATATTAAGGGTTCCGACAACGGATGCAAGGCCCAAGGGGATGGAAAATGCCAAAACGGTTTTAAGCATTTTACCCGATATATACGGTCTTAATCCGCCTGCCACACCTGCGGCAATTATATAAACCGAAATTGCAAATATTGTTTCTGTAATTACATACAGAAGCATATATTGCTCAAATTTCCATCCTGCCCATTGAACAATCAGCACGCAAAGAAGCAGAGCTGCGCTGTTCAATATACGGAAAGCAACAAGCATCTTTGTCTTTCTGTATACTATCAGCAGGTTTTCAATACTTGAACAAACTATCTTTGACCAGGGGAAAAGTGCAAGAAAATACAGGAAATTCGATATCATATCGTTGTTCAGGCACTTTTCTATCAGATTTACGGAAAGCACCAATGCCAAGCCAACTACAAAGCTGAGTATTGTATTTAAGGTGTAATAGAAAGAAAGAAATTTTTTCTTCTCTTCTTTGGAATCGGTTTTGGCAAGGAAATAGTTTAAGCTTTTCGGCAAACCCAACATCAGCATGGATGTTACAAGATTTATAACCATAAGGATCTTATTATAGGTTGCAAATTCATCAAGATCTCTGAACCTTGCAAGAAGCATTGCCATAATCATGGCTATAGCCGAGGTTGCTATCTTTGAAAAGGTGAGTAAGGTTGCATCGGCACCTATATTTGATCCCTTATTCTTCTTTTTTTCTTTTTTTAGTTCTTTTTCATCCAAGAGCTTTGTTTCCTTGGATTCAAGCTCTTCGGTGATTTCTTTATTTTCCATTAAATAAGTTCCTCAATCTGCTTTGCCGCATTGGCAAAATCAAAACGCTCTGTTTCTTCTGTGTTAATGTTAAGTTCGGGAAGCTTGCCCTCCTTAAAGAGCAGATAATCACGGTAAACATATTTCTTGAGACCTGCAAAATCAGCATCAGCTGTTGCTTCCTCATATGTAATACCCAATCCGGCTCTCTTCATTACAACAGAAACCTCACTGTTTGGCTCATCGCCTGCTACAAGGGAAACTATAGATTTACCCATCATGATATATTCAAGAAATTTACCGGGGAAAACTCCGTTTTCGCCCTTTTCATTCCATGTGGAAAGCACAAGATGACGGGTGGATGCCTGTAATTCAAGACATTTTCCGCGGGGTAGCATACCGTAATCGGTGATTCGTCCCTCAAGACCGTATTTTTTTGCCTGACTTTCAAATACAGCAAGATGGTTACCCGCATATTTGAAATGGACATCCTCCATATTCATCTTTCCCTCGTCACAAAGCTCCTTCACTGCCTTGAAAAGAGGAGTTATATCTCTCTTTCCCGCATAAAGAGCTCCAACATAGGTAAAGGAGAAAAGATTATCCGGTACTGCACCTTCTATATCAACATCGTTACGGTCAAAGCCGTTATATATAACGCTTGCCTTATGCTTATACCTTTCACCGAATATTCTTTGGTAATATCCGTTGGAAACCGCCACAAGGCTGTCTGCCTTTCGGCAAACCCTGTTCTGCAAGCGTGTTCTGTAACCCTTTGTAAAGAAGGAGGTATGATTTACCACCATAGGATCACGGAAATCAGCTATCCACTTTACTTTGGGGGCATATTTCTTCATTACAAGACCACAAAGGTGACAGGAAACAGGACCGTAGGAGGAAATAACAGCATCATAGCTGCGGTATTTTTCCTTATCTGCCAAAACAAGCTTTTTAAACTCACGGGTATATGCCTTTGAGCCTGTTATACGCATTATTTCCTTAACCTCATGCTTTAATCTTGACTTAAAGCCCATCTTTTTAAAGCCGCTTGTGTTAACAGACTTTTTCTGAGGTGCGGCAGCACCGCCCTTAGGCTGTGATGCCCCGCCCTCCTTAACTATTGGGCGGTCTATTTCAATTACGCTATCAAGCTTGCCAAGCACCTCGTCAAAGGAATGGTCAAGCTCACCGAAGGGTTTAACCGTAACAACATCAACATGATTTCCCTTTTCCTTTAATGCCTGCGCTAATTTTGTTGGTCTTATTACACCCACGGTATGTCTGGGTGCAAAATTATAGCTTATAATCAGAATTTTTTTCATTTTACTGCTCCAGAAGCTTGAAATACTCGTCGCTTATAACAGATTCATCATTAAGCCATGCCCGTTTATAACCCTTTTCGGCATAGTCGCTTTGCATTGCCTTGTCCGAAAGCATTGCCGCCAGGGCATCTGCATAAATTTCATGAACCTTCGCCTTATTGTTATAATCAAAATCAGGTACTCCATCAAAAACAGGAGTAATAATGCCGTTATCTGCCTTTACCCAATCCTTTATATCAAGCTTGCGGTATTCGTTATACATGATTTCCGCAGGGCCTGTGGCACAGGCTGTAGTAACAACCGCGGTTTTGCAAACCATTGCTTCAATCAAAGCATTCGGGAAGCCCTCACTTATGGAGGACATAGCATAAACATCACTCTTTGCCACATACTTGAAGGGGTTACTCTGATAACCTGCAAGAAGAATATCATCGGCATATTTATTGCGCTTTGCCATATCTATGATATCCTTTTCGAATTTTCCTCTGTGACCTACAAGCACAAGACCTGCATCCGGCACCTTCTCCTTAAGAAGCTCGAAGCTCTTGAAAAGATCCCAATGACCTTTATGCTCGCTTAATATGCCAACAGTTGAAACAACCTTGTGAGTATCAAAGAAGTTCTGTTCTTCTTTTGAAAGGGGTTCTTTTGACATCTCTTCTATATGATTACAATCAAGAAGATTTTCAATGGTATGGCACTTATCGGCATCCTTTGGATACTTTTCAACAAAAAATGCTTCCATTTCCTTTGCATTGAAAAGTATTTCCCCGCCTGCGGCAATAATTCCGTGATATTCACTTGTATTATCTATAAGATCCTGCGCACCGCGGCAAGCTCCGATCATGCGGCATTTAAGATTGGCAAAACGGATAGCTCTGTTTGCTCCGGGGGTAAACGCAAATACGGTGGAAACCTTTTTTTGCCTGCATATCTTATTTATCTTTCTTGATCTGCGGTAAAGGTTGAATACCTTTTTTACAAAGTTATGACTTGCGGGAATATTGAGATTTATAAGCTCCGCATCTATTTCATAGCTGATATCATCGTCATCAAAAACTATGTAGTAGATATTGTACTTAGGTGAAAATAACTTTGTTAATCTTGATGCAAATCTTTCACTTCCACCGCTTTTAAGGTCGGGAGTGATAAAAACCAGATTTTTCTTTTCCATTTCAGCTCTCCAATAATTTCACGAGGTCGTTGATAACCGTTTCGGGCATATATTTTTTTGCCTCATCACTACAGAATACGCGCATCTTTGCGATTTCTTCGGGGTGATCGTAATAATATTCAAGCTTTTCGCGAAATTCGTCAAAATTACATCTCTCAAAAGAAACTGCCGTTTCACCCTCACGCAGCATATCGGCATAATAGTCCCATCTTGCACTCAATGTAGGTAAACCTGCAAAAAATGCATCTATGATCGAAGCAGGCTGACCTTCGGTGGGGCACTTTGTGGGGAAAAGATGAAGGAAATAATTATGCATTATCTCGCTTGTATCCCATGCATTTGCAAGGCCGTGGTATTTTATATAATCGGGAAATGTTTGCCTGATACGGGGGAATTCATCAACATAATCTGTTTCTATCTTTCCGTATATATCCAGAGTGTATTTGATACCGTTTTCATTTATCTTTTTGATTTCACGGATCATTTCGGGAAAACCTTTGAGATCCATAACTCTTGACATATAGATAAGCTTCAGAGGCTTCTGATATTCTGTTTCAAGCTCTTCTCCCTTGAAATGACGAAGCTTTTTAAAATTGGGAAATACAGAAACGCGTTCAAGGCCGCATCTGTTAAGATCATTTTTAAGAGTATCGGTTTCAACGATGATATGCTTGAGCTGTTTTAATATGTTAAGGGATTCGGGGGTTTCATTTACCGTTTCCATCAATGCCGCGCCTACAAGGATGAAATATATATCTCTTTTAAAGAGCTTATTTATCATGGTGCAAGCCTTAACAAGATTCATTACACTTGTATTATTGGAAAGGAGAAGTATCTTTTCGCTTTTGCGAAAAGCATTAAACAGAGCTTTGAATAATTTTACCTTTGAATGCTTGATTTCACGGTAATTACATTCTCTTATGTTCTCTTTACCGTAAATATCAGCAAGCCTGTCTACTATTTCAAGGGTTTTTATTGTTTGTCCGTCAAAAGCATTGTTACGGGAAAAATTACCCATAATACAGAATTTACTCTTGCTCATCGAAGCCTCCGAAAAATGATAAAATAGGAATATATATATTATATATATCTAAAAGTCTACATATATAGATATTATATCATATATTTATTATAATGTCAAGGAAAAGAGAAAAGAGGAGCAGTTAAAACTACTCCTCATCTTTATTGTTTTTTTCGTTAACCTTGACAACTATTTCAAGCACATGGCGAAGGTCGCATTTTGTAACCTTTACGCTGAGATGTTCGAATTCAAAAGTATCTCCGGGTATGGGCATATGCTTCAATTCCTCAACAACCCAACCGCTTACGGTAGGAATATCCACATCGGCTTCCATATCAAAGTATTCAAACATATCATCAAGGTTTGCACTGCAAAGAATACGGTGCTCATCCTTGTTTATCTGACGGAATTCCTCAACAATTTCATCATGCTCATCCCAAATTTCGCCAACAAGCTCCTCTATTACATCTTCAAGGGTTATAATACCTGCAGTTCCGCCATATTCATCGGCAACCGCAGCCATATGTGCCTTGCTTTTCTGAAGCTTGATCATAAGCTCGGAAATTTTCATCGTGGGAACAACATAATCGATAGGCTTTGTTATAGAACGGAGACTATGTTCCTTTGCCATATAGAAATCCTTTTGATTGACCACACCGATAATATCGTCTATGGTATCTCTGTAAACAGGAAGGCGGCTGTATCCCGATTCGCGGAACACTTTATCGACCTCATCCCATTCATCCTCTGTTTCAATTGCCACAACATCAACTCTGGGTTGAAGAATATCGCCAACCTCAATATCGTTGAATTCTATGGCATTACGGATAAGCTCAACCTCACCCGCCTCCATATCACCTTCGGTTTGCGCTTCCTCCACCATGGTAAGCAGCTCGGCTTCTGTATCGTTTATATCATTTTTAGGCTTGAACACAAGGGATACAAGCTTCTTCCAAGTGCTGAAAACAAGATTCAGGGGTGCAAGGATCACCATTAAAATGCGTAAAAAGGGTACGGAAAACATAGCAAAGCGTTCGGGTGAATCCTTGGCTATACTCTTGGGAGTTATTTCTCCGAAAATAAGTACAACTACAGTGGTAGCCGCAGTAGATACCGCTGAACCCACCGTTTCACTTTTAAAGATCTCTATAAACAGCGAGGTTGCAATAACGGTTGCAAGTATGTTTACAAGATTGTTACCGATAAGTATGGTAGACAAAACCCTGTCAAAATTTTCGGAAAGCTTAAGTACGGCTGCCGCCTTTTTTCTGCCGTCTGCCGCCATATTTTTCAAACGGATACGGTTACATGCGGAAAAAGCGGTTTCTGTTGCCGAAAAATATGCAGAAAACAGAACCAATACAAATAAAACTAAAATTTTACTGACACTACTGTCCATAATAAGGCTGAATCTACTCCTTTAAATAAAAAATTACACGACGAAAAACAAGGCAGATCTTCCCTGCCGCGCCGTGTATCAATTGATATTCAATTTATGACATAAAGGGGGTATGTCCAAAATTAAAATCTCTCCTAAAATTAAATATCTTTGTAGTATAATATCATAAGAATCAAAAAATGTCAATAGCCAAAATAAAATGATTTCAAAACCCTTGAAATAAACAGGGTTTTATGATAAAATAACAGTATAAGACCAAAGGAGGTAATTCTATGTTTGAAAATGAATATGTACCCTGTACCATAGATAAACAAAAAAACATTGCCTTGATTGCCCATGATAATAAAAAGCATGAGCTTATGGATTGGTGCGAAGAGCACAAGGAGATTCTTGCAACACATTTCCTTGTGGGTACCGGAACTACCGCCAGAATGATAGCGGAAAGAACAGGACTTCCCGTAAGAGGTTTTAACAGCGGTCCTTTAGGCGGTGATCAGCAGATAGGCGCAAGAATAGTTGAGGGTAAGATAGATATGATGATCTTCTTTTCGGATCCCTTGACTGCACAGCCCCACGATCCCGATGTTAAAGCTCTTTTAAGAATAGCCCAGGTTTATGATATTCCGATTGCTAATAACAAAGCAACCGCCGATTTTATCATCACCTCAAGCCTTATGAATGAGGAATATACACATTATTTACTTAACTTTAAGAAGAATATCTCGGACAGAGCAAATACATTATAATATATAAAAGCAGGTCGGATGACCTGCTTTTATTGCTTGAATATCTCTTTTAATTCATCGCAAAGATAATCTTCAACAATAATATTACTGCCGAGTTCCTTGTGAAGTTTGCGCTGATATGTTGCCTCCTTGGGTAAACGGCTTATACACAAAGCACCCATTTCTGCTCCTGCAGAAATTTCTGCTCTGCCGTCACCTACCACAAGGATATTTTCGCCCTTCAAATCAAGCTCACGCATCAGCTTCTGCATCACCATATCCTTTGGCATCTTTTCGGTCCAGGTTGAGCCGATAATATCTTCCACAAGCTCACCTTCTCCAATTTTGAAACCAAGAGCTTCGACCTCTTCGTGCATACCCATGCCCTTTTCAACAACGGCACCTGTTACAAAGTAATTCTTTATCCCGTTATCCGAAAGGAACTTCATGAATTCCATAGAACCGCCAACAAGAAACTTTTTTGGATCCTTCTTTGCAATTTCAAGGTTTTTGTCACGGCAATAGCCGTTGAGAACCGCCTCATAGAGCTTAAAGAGTCGGGGAGTCTTATCGGTAAGCATAGCCTTCATCTCATCGGTATCGGGAAGATCGTCATAATATTCCTCTCCTGCCCAGATACGCTTGATGATAGCGGAGTTATTCTCCATATTGCAATTAATAGTAATTGTTCCCTCTTCAACGGCGCGTCTTATTGCCCACTCCATTTGAGTAAGGGCGGAAAGACCTGCCGATTCTATGCAGAAACGGTCTGTTTCGGGAAGCTCTTTTGTGCCTGCAAGTTCAATGAGTCTCTTTTGATTTTCAAGAGAATCAAAGTCCTCGTTTATACCGTTAACTATTACATCATAAAGACAGATACTCATAACCGGAGGCCATTCACGGATAAGGGAATGTGTTCCGTCTATATCATGAAAGGCATAGGTTATTTCTCTTGCCTCAAAGGGATTTATGATTATTTCTGAATTTGTGTTTATTGCTTTTATCATATAAAGCCTCAATCAAAGAATTTTGCCTCTGTATTTGCACAGAGATAATGATACACGGGTAAATGGAACTCCTGCACCTTGTAGGTTTCTGTTTCGGGGACTCTTATACAAACATCTGCTATAAGTGAAAGCTCACTTTCCTTTTTACCTGTTAACGCAAGAACCTTTACGCCAAGACTCTTTGCAACTATTGCAGCCTTTACAACATTTTTGGAATTTCCGGATGTGGAAATAGCAATAAGAAGGTCATTTTCTTTCGCGTAGCCGTAAACAAGCTGGGCATAAACCATGTCGGGGTCACAGTCATTGCTGAAGGCAGAAAAAAGTGAGGTCTGGCTGGGCAGGGATATGGCAGGCAATGCTCCCTGCAACTTTTCTCTTAATTCAGCAGGAATACGCTCATCACTTACCTTTCTTGCGCATTTAAACCCCTTCATAAGCTCGCCCACGATATGTTCTGAATCGGAAGCAGAACCACCGTTACCGCAGCAAAGAACCTTAGCACCCTTTTTGTAGGTATCAATAAGAAGCTCTGCCGCTTTTTCTATATCCGCCCTGCACACGGTAAGTGCAGGGTATCTTTCCAAAAGCTCTCTCATATCTCGTGATCGTCTAAATAGTTATGTTCAAGACAGAGCTTAACAAGATCGTCAACATGAGCAGTACATACACATTCATATGTATCGGATGCACCGTAGTATATCTTAACCTCACCGTCATCCTCAAGAATCATACCGCCAGGGAATATGGTGTTCTGACGGAAGCCTTCATCTGTTTCATAAGGTAATTCGGGTGCGATAAAGCAATCCTTATAAATACCGATAACCTTTGAAGGATCTTCAAGGTCAAGAAGCATAAGGCCGGAGGAATATCTGTAGGGCCAGCGGTTTTCCCAACCGTTCTTTCCTCTTTTTTCATCATAGTCCACAGCATGGAAGGTGGCAAGCCAGCCCTTCTCTGTTTTGATGGGAGGTGCAGCAGGACCGATCTTATGGTTACTGAAGGGAGCCTTTTCACCGCGAAGTATACACTTGCTCTCGCCCCAGAATTTAAGGTCGGGGGATTTGGAGCACCAAACATCATAGCAGAACAAGGTCTCGGAGTACATTACCATGGGGCGCTCAAGACGCCAGTAATATCCGTTTATCTTTTCGGGGAAAAGAACCATATTTCTGTTATTGGGAACAGAATGAGAAATAAAGGTGGCAGTTTCAAAATTATCATCCATCAATGCAAGAGCACCGCGAATTCCCACCTTGGTATCCGCCGCAAAATAGATATAGGGCTTACCCTCAAGAATTGTAATTCTGGGATCATAATAACGACCGATCATACGGTTGCTGTTTGCCTTGACATCATGGCTGTCAAGAATCGGTACTTCTCTTATCTTCCAGTTATCTATACCGTTATCACTTACGGCAATACCTATATTTGTACCGGGCATATATTTTTCGCGAAGGAATCTTTCGGGATCGGTTCCGTAGTCATTACGGAATGCCATTATATATTTACCGTTAAACTTACAAACACCTGCATTGAAAGTAAGAAGTGCATCAAAGGGACAATCTTCGGGACGAAGAATAGGTGCATCAAGCTTCTTGATACAGGGCGCACTGTAGAAATAGGGTTCAAATCTCATGATATTTCTCCTTAAAAATTTTTAATGGTATTATTATACTATAATATTTAAAATATTTCAACACTTAAAGAAAGATTTACATAAAGGGTTCTTTTGTTTCTCTGTGAAGCTCGATTTCATCGGCAACACAGGCAGTATTGCGCATTTTCAAAAGATAGTTTACCGTTTCGGCAATATCCTCGGCAAGTATCATTCCATCACTTGAAAGATCGGGACGGGATACCTTGACCATATCGGTAAACACACCTCCCGGACTTATAACATGGGCGCGCACACCCTTTTGGTAATATTCCTTGCTCAATGCCTTTGTAAAGCCTAAAAGCGCGTGCTTTGATGCGGCATAAACACTCTGTAAAGCATAACCCTTATGGGCGGTTACCGATGCAATATTGATAATTGTACCGCAATCCGAATTTTGCAAATAAGGAAGTACACTTTGGCAGATAAGAAACGGAGCTCTTACATTGGTATTCATTATCATATCGTATTCTTCCATTGAAATTTCTTCAAAACCTTGAGACTGAGCTACTCCTGCATTATTGATAACGATATCAATTCCGCCGTATACCTCAATGGTTTTTTCAACAGTTTCTTTTATGTAATTATCATCGCAGATGTCTCCGGGCAGAATAAGACAATCTCTGCCGTTCGCGGTCTTTTTTAACTTTTCTTCATTTCTCCCCATTAAAACAAGCCTGAAGCCCTTTTCAAAAAGTGACTCTGCTATAGCAGAACCGATCCCTCCGCCTGCTCCGGTAATTATACAAACCTTATTTTTCATATTTACCTCTGCAAATTGTTCGTTTTTATAAAGTAATTATATCACAAGCATTTTTATATTTCAAGCAAAAAGAGCCGAAAATTCGGCTCTTTTAATCTCTTGGAGGTCTCATTCCCTTGGGTGGCTTTGGGAAACCTTCCGGGGGTTTCGGAAACCCATCAGGCACTCTCATTCCTTCGGGAGGACGGGGAAATCTCTTTAAAGGCTCAAAAGGACGCTTTGTTCCGTCATTTATCTCTTCATTGGAATTTGAAATATACCTCTTTGCCTGAGCCGAGAAGAGACGGTAATATTCACCCTTCTTTGCCATAAGCTCCTCATGGTTGCCAGTTTCTATAAGTTCCCCGTTTGAAAGAACAAGTATTTTTGAAGCAACGGTTGCACTTGAAAGACGGTGAGAAACAAATATGGTTGTTTTATCCTTGCGCAATTTATCAAACTGACTGAATACCTCCTGCTCCGCTATTGCATCGAGGGAGGCTGTAGGCTCATCAAGAATAAGAATATCCGAATCGCTGTAAAAGGCTCTTGCAATTGAGAGCTTCTGCCATTGACCTATAGAAAGCTCTATGCCCTTACTTTCAAAATAGCGCATAAGCGGAGTATCGTATTTATCTGGAAGCTGTTCGATATATTCATCGGCATTGCTTGATCTTGCCGCAGTTTTTATATCATCCATCACAACACCCTTATCTATATTACCAAAGGCGATATTCTCTTTCACATCCACAGCATATTTTCCAAAATCCTGGAAAATAATACCGTACATCTTATAAAGCTCTTCCACATCATATTCGCGGATATCGTGTCCGTCAAGGAATATTGAGCCCTCGGTAGGATCGTAAAGACGGGTTAAAAGCTTGATAAGAGTGGTTTTTCCCGCGCCGTTAAGACCAACCATTACAACGGTATCACCCGGTTCGATTTTAAGATTGATATTTTTAAGAACCTTCCTTGTTGTACCGGGATAAGAAAAACTAACATTTTTAAGCTCCAGCACATGGCCGCAATGACGCTTTAAAGGAGTTGGGGATTCCAGACAGGAAACAATGCGCTTTTTCTGTTTCATGAATACTATCAGGTTATCTATAAACAGCGAACCCTCATATACCTGAGAAACAACATTTACAAGTGTTGAAACTCCCGCGGAAATTGAGGTAAGTGCGCCCGTATAAAGCGAGTAGTCACCGATCTGTCCGTTGCTGTGATACACATTAAATGCTATATAGAAAAAGAGAGCACAGTTTACGGCTGTAGTAATAAAGGTCATACCTATATTCCACATACCTTCGCCAACTATAAGCTTTTTCAAGCCCTTGAAGTAATTTTTGAATACCGAATTATATCTTGAAATAAAGGTATCAGATAACCCGAAGAGCTTTACCTCTTTTACAAGGTCCTTATTTACCTGAACCTCAGAATAGTATGCCATTTGACGGCGGTCCTTACTGCGATGGCGCATATAGAAGAAGTTTTTCTTTCGGTAAACAAAGGTTATAACCGCACTTGGTACAGAAATAAGGATTACAATAAGGGGTGCCACAGGTGAAATTGCAATAAGTATCACAATAAAGCTTACTATACTGATTATGTTTGAAACAAGGCTGAAGGTAGAATTAAGAATATGAATGGGACGCATACCCGCTTCACGGTTGGCATTTTCCAGCTTTTCATAAAAATCAGGCATATCGTATTTTTCAAGATCTATTTCCCTTGCCTTTTTCATTATCTTTACTTTAACATGGTTTGTTACCACTTCACCCGACAAGCTTGTTATCATTCCGCTTACAGAGTTTACAAGCCTGGTGAAGAAAAGATATCCGAACTGTAAACCCAAAGGAAGAATGATCAGTTTTGCAAGCTCACCTTCATTAAGCTCTCTTGCCTTGGTGAAAAGCTCCGCCAGGGAATTTAAGAGATTTGCTGATATATATGAACCGACCACCGGCATAACACCGTTGAAAATTGCCATAAATACCATTACAAACAAAAGTAACGGTTTTGCTTCCCAAACAAGACCGAAAATATAGAAAAGTCTTTTGAAAAATCCCCCGAAAACCTTTTTCAGATAAGGTAACACCTCGGAAAGCTTCGTCGGTTTTTTCGGTTTTAATTCGTCATTTATTTCCCATGGGGGTTTTCCCATGCCTATACCCATTCCGGGACCCATTGAAATCACCTCTGAAAATTGTTTGATATCTAATTATATCAAAGCTTTTTTCTTATTTCAATAGATTTTATACAGGATTAGACCGCCTAATTAAAATTTGTTGATTATGCATAGAAATCATGATTTCCTATTGTAAATGCATAGCTTCTGTTATTTACTATCCAAAAGTTACTTGCTGTTCTCGGATTGAGAAAATAGAGTATGGCATCAGATTTCATAAATCCGTCAAGGCATGCCTTTGCAGCAAGTACACTATCCTCAGAAGGAGTATTATATATTGTACCGTTTGCGGCAGGTGAAAACTGAACTCCGTAATTTTTATCAAATATTACCTCCTTTATACTGTTTGGAAACTGTGCGCTTTCAACACGGTTGAGAACCACATTTCCCACCGCACATTTTCCCATAAAACTCTCACCGCCGCTTTCTGCATGGATAATTCGGGAGAGCCAATAAAGGTCATCCTCCGAATAGTAGCTTGTACCCTGAATCAAGGCATCTCCGCCACCCTTAACCGTTACCGTGGAGGTTGCCCCATCCCAAAAAACATCCGCGCCAACAGCCTTTGCCAACACCGTAACGGGAGCATAAACTCTGCCCCCCACATTTGAATTCAATCCGTCGCGCATAAGGCAACGGTTGTTAGCAACCGAATAATACTTATTAAGATAAACAGAAAGCTCAAGTCCGTTGCCGTTGACCTTGGCTCTTTGTGTTTCCTGATCCCAGCTCACCTCATATCCCTCATAAAGCTGTGAAAAGCTGCGCACCGAGGTGTATGTAATACCGTTTTCAGCATAGCAGTCCAGGCTTGTACCGTTAACATTCAATGTAAGAGCATTTGCGGGAATTGCCGAGATCAGCAATATGACGGCAAATAATATTACCGCCGCTATTCTTTTTTTGAACATAAAAATACCTCCTTTTTCTGTTCGCATAGTACCGTTTAGTTTTATAACGGTATCCTATTTTAACATTAAAAGGAGGTCGAATTCAAATGTAATATTTGGTTTGGAAAAATATTCATTAAAGCAAGGGGGCAATTATCCTCAAAACGCTTTGACCGAAACGGACAAAAATATTGCGTTTTGCTTCTCTTACAGTTACCTCATGGCATAAAGGAAGCATGCCGAGGAAATCCTTTTTCATTTCTTCAACCGTTGAGGAATTGAAAATAAGCTCACCGCATTCAAAGTGAAGATAAAGGCTTCTGAAATCAAAGTTTGCAGTACCTACCGTTGCCGTGTCATCATCGCTTATTACAACCTTTGAATGTATAAATCCCGGAGTATATTCATAAATCTTAACCCCCGCTTCTATAAGGGAATAGTAGTATGAACGGGTGGTCAAATGCACAAATTTTTTATCGGGGATCCCCGGTGTAATGATCCTTATATCCACTCCGCTTTTGGCGGCAAGTATAAATGCAGAAAGCATGCTGTCATCAACTATAAAGTATGGAGTTTCGATATAAACATACTTTCTTGCATTGTTTATTATCTGCAAATAAACATGCTCGCAAACATTTTCATCATCGGTTGGAGCATCACAGTAAGGGATAATATACCCGTTACAATAGCTATTTTCCGTTGTTTTTGCAAGGTAGATTGAAAAATCCTCTTTGGTGTTTTTTGAAGCATTCCAAAGCTGTAAAAACATAACAGTAAAGCTGCGAACAGCCTCTCCCCTGACTATTACCGCACAATCCTTCCAATACCCAAAACGCTTCTTTTCGTTTATATATTCGTCGGCAATATTTATTCCTCCGGTTACAGCAACCTTAGAGTCGATAATTACAATTTTACGGTGGTCACGGTTGTTCTGAACAGAGGACCATATAGGACGGAAGGGGTTAAATGCAACACATTTTATTCCGAATTTTTCAAGCTCTTTATAATATTTCTGCGGCAAAAGAGAGATACATCCCATATCATCATACATTACACGGATCTCTACTCCTTCTTCTGCCTTTCTTTTCAAAATATCGAGTATCCTATCCCACATACTGCCGGGTGAAATGATAAAATATTCAATAAATATAAATTCTTTTGCCTTTTCAAGCTCTTCTAAAAATACCGAAAAGAATTTTTCTCCCGGAGAATAAAACTCACTGCCGGTATTTTTATACATTGGGAATCTTGCAAAATCGGTAAGATAGTTCACCTGTGCCGCATGTTGCGGATTTTGGCTATTGAATTCCTCTTTTACTTCTTTATTTACCGGAAGATAACTTGCCGCTTCATCATCTCTTTCTTTAGCGGATTTTCTGAATTTACCCGATTTTACCTGCCATGTAAGTATAAGATACAAAAGTCCTCCGAAAAGCGGAAAGGTGAGCATTATAATTATCCACACTATTTTATAGGCAGGCTTATCCCTTCGGTTTATAACATAAATAATTATGATAAGGCTGAGAAGATTCAACACGCTGAGAATTATGCGGCTTGCTCTGAACCATATAAGAAATACTATTAAAAGTATCTGCACCAAAAGCAAAAAACAAACTATAAATCTTCTTGTTAAAAGTGTTTTTAAAAGCTTTCTCACACTATCCTCCAATTTCCCATAAGTAATAAAACGCCCGTACTTCTACGGGCGTGTGTCTTTTCCTTTATTTATCGGTTCCGTTTGCTATATTTTCATCGATAGAAGAGGAAAAATCAAGCATAGAAGACAGAATGTAATTGCTTACATACATACCCTTGGTGGTAAAAGCATATCCCACAGAGGTTTTTTTCATAAAACCGTTTTCAAGGTATGCCGGAAGAAGATCGACAAACATTTTTTCAAAGTTCATGCCAAATATTCTTTCAAATTCAAGGGTGTTTATTCCGTTGGCAAGGCGCAGACTGAGCATTATGTACTCCCCTGCCCTTTCCTCCGGATTTATGGTATAATTTTCATCTGTAAGCTTGGTATCATCATCAAGATCCTTTATTGCCTCTATAAAAGAATCTATATCCTTTATGAATGAGAATCTTGTATTTCTGAAATATGAATGTGCTCCGGTTCCAAGGCCGAGATATTCTGCACAGGTCCAGTATTTAAGATTATGAACACACTCCTTACCCGGTTTTGCGAAATTGCTTATTTCATATTGATTATAACCGTGGCTACCCAAATATTCTATAGCATATTCATACATTTTATACTCAACATCCTCAGAGGGGAGAGCTAACTTATCCTTTATTGCGCCAAAAGGAGTACTGTCCTCTATTTTAAGGTTATAAAGTGAAATATGCTCAGGTGAAAGAGCAACGATTTTTTTAAGAGTATCACAAAAGCTCTCAAAGCTCTGTTCCGGTATACCGTACATCAAATCTATATTGATATTGTCAAAGCCCGCCTTGCGTGCAATTTCAAAGCTCTTTTCAAATTCCCCGTAGGTATGGATACGGTTAAGTGCCTTGAGTTCCTTATCACATGCACTCTGCACTCCAAAGCTCAAGCGGTTCATGCCCGCCTTACGGTACTTTTTAAGCTGGGAAAGCTTTACTGTTGCAGGATTTACCTCCATTGTGAATTCAGCATTAAGGGTTACATTGAATTTATCATAAATCCGGTCAATAAATTCAAGCATATACTTTTCGGGAACTATGCTCGGTGTTCCGCCGCCAAAGAACACACTGTCTATAGCATAGGGCGAAACAGATTCAGCATAATCCTCGCACTGAAGCATAAGCGCATCAATATAATCGTCTATATTTTTGTATCCGACAACCGAATAAAAATCACAGTAGGGACATTTGTTCGCGCAAAAAGGGAAATGAACATATAAGCCTAATCTTTTCATCATCTTTCTCCTATTCGTCAAGCTTGAGAACTGCCATAAAGGCTTCGGGAGTAACCTCAACCGATCCAAGCTTACGCATCTTCTTTTTACCCTCTTTCTGCTTTTCAAGCAGCTTCTTCTTACGGGTAATATCTCCGCCGTAGCATTTCGCCAATACATCCTTACGCAGGGCTTTTACAGTTTCACGGGCAATTACCTTGCCTCCGATTGCAGCCTGAACAGGAACCTCAAAAAGCTGACGCGGAATGTTTTCCTTGAGCTTTTCCGCTATTTTTCTTGCTCTGCCGTATGCCTTTTCCTCATGAACTATAAAGGAAAGGGCATCCACTATTTCACCGTTAAGAAGGATATCGAGTTTAACAAGCTTACTTGCCTTATAGCCTATAAGCTCATAATCAAGGGATGCATACCCCTTGCTGCGGCTCTTTAATGCATCAAAGAAGTCATATACTATCTCATTAAGCGGCAGATCGTAATGAAGCTCCGTACGGGTAGCGTCAAGATACTTCATATCATGGAAAATACCTCTTCTGTCCTGGCAAAGATCCATAATACCGCCAACATAGTCAACAGGAGTAATGATATTTGCCTTAACCATAGGTTCAGCCGATTCTGCAATTTCAGCCACATCGGGATAGTTTGTAGGGTTATCTATATAAATCACTGTACCGTCACTCTTGGTTATTTTGTAAATAACGCTGGGGGCAGTAGTTATAAGGTCAAGATTGAATTCTCTCTCCAATCTTTCCTGAATGATCTCCATATGCAAAAGACCAAGGAAACCGCAACGGAAGCCAAAACCGAGAGCAGCCGATGTTTCGGGTTCAAAGAGAAGCGATGCATCGTTTAACTGCAGCTTTTCAAGGGCATCACGCAGATCGTCATACTTTGCACCGTCTGCAGGATATATGCCCGAATAAACCATGGGAAGAGCCTTTTTAAAGCCGGGAAGAGGCTCGGTAATTCCGTTTTGTGCGGTGGTAATAGTATCACCAACACGGGTATCGCGTACATTTTTGATGCTTGCTGTTATATATCCAACCTCACCTGCCGAAAGCTCCTCTGCCTTCTGCAAGCCAAAGGGTGCCATATAGCCTACCTCAACAACATCAAATTCCGCGCCTGTGTTCATCATGCGGATACGCTGACCTGCGCGGAGCTTACCGTCAAAGATACGAACATATACTACAACACCAAGATATGAATCATAGTAAGAGTCAAAAATAAGTGCCTTCAAAGGTGCATCCTCATTACCCTTTGGTGCGGGTATATCCGAAACAACCTTTTTCAGAACATCAACTATGTTTTGTCCTGTTTTTGCGGAAATCGCAGGGCAATCCTCTGCCGGAATACCAACAACATCCTCAATTTCCGTCCTGACTCTGTCCGGATCTGCCGCAGGCAGGTCAATTTTATTGATAACCGGTACAATTTCAAGATTTGCATCAATCGCAAGATAAGCATTACCCAAGGTCTGTGCTTCTATACCCTGAGAAGCATCCACAACCAATAATGCACCGTCACAGGCATTAAGGGAACGGCTTACCTCGTAGTTAAAGTCCACATGACCGGGTGTGTCTATAAGGTTAAGCGAATATATTTCACCGTCATCAGCCTTATACTTCATATTTACTGCTCTTGCCTTTATGGTAATTCCTCTTTCCTTTTCAAGATCCATATTGTCAAGAACCTGCTCCTCCATCTCACGGCTGGTGAGGGTTTCAGTGTTCTCAAGCAAACGGTCTGCCAATGTGGATTTACCGTGGTCGATATGAGCTATTATTGAAAAATTTCTAATCCTCTTCTGTCTTTCTGACATTTGGGGGCTCCTTTTATTTGAGATTATTATATCACTTTATTATATCTCATTAAAAATTATATGTCAATAAAATTTTATATTTATTATATTTAATATTATAAATTCAAGGTAAACTTAATAGAAAGATCACAGAAAAAAACTGTCTCAAATACGATTTTTTTACATTTGAGACAGCTTCTTTATTTATATTATGCCGAATATCTTGAAATGATCTCATCCTGCTCATCTCTTGCAAGCTCTATGAACTTGATTGAGAAGCCTCCTATGCGGATAATAAGATCTGTATGTAATTCGGGATGCTCCTTTGCATCTATAAGGTCGTCAAGATTTGCGGTGGTTATCTGACCGAGCTGACCGCCGTTTTTAAGGAAGGTATAGATAACATCCTCTATATTCTTTCTCATTTCGGGGGTGGAGGTAGTAGCTGTGGGAATAACAATATTACAGGTTGTTCCGCCAACACCGAGGTCAAGCGGTAGCTTTGAAACAGAATTGAGCATTGCGGTAAGACCGTTTGTATCCGCACCGGGACGGGGACCTATAGAATTACCCAGGGGTTCTCCTGCCCTTCTGCCGTCGGCAGTTGCCCAGGTATGCTCACCGTAGTGAAGACCGCCTGAAAGAAGTGAACAGGCTCCGCTGTACTCACCGCCGCGTATGCTCTTATATTTCTTTATTTCTGTCCAGAAAAGTTTTAATACTCTCCATGCCATTTCATCCGCTTCTTCGTTATCGTTACCGAACTTGGGGGCACGGTTAAGGAGCATTTGTCGTTCCTTTTCATAACCCTCAAAGTTTGCAGCCAAAGCCGCTTCAAGAGTTTCACGCGAAATAAGTTTTTGGTCATACACAAGTGTTTTGATCGCCGTTAAAGAGTCGGCCGTTACAGAGCTACCTGCAGTTTCAACACAACCGTAGCCGTAAAGTGCGCCACCGTCATCAAGATTAAGCCCCCGTTCAATACAAGCCTCGGTAAAGGGTGTTTTTACAAGCTTTGCATAGTTGGTTGCTCTTATCTGCTGACCAAGATCACAAAGCTCACAAAAACGCTTTGTAAGAAATGCCAACTGCTTTTCAAAGGCAGACCAAAGCTCCTCAAAGGTTTCATAGTCTGTTATCTTGCCTAACGCTAAACCCAGGGTTGCTTTATTATCGTAACGGTCTTTACCGTTATTGAGTGTGTATTCAAGTACCTTTGCAAGATTGAAAACACCGTCTTCACAACCAAAGTTACTCTTACCGGGAATTTCAAGCTCCTGACAGCCCAAAAGTGTGTAGTTTGCCGCATCTGTGGGATCAACACCGTAATTGTTGATAAATGCGGGAATAATTGTACTGTCACTTGCAACGGTGGGATCACTCATACCCTCCGACCACATTTGAACCGCCAAAGCAAGCATACGGGGATCGGATTTTTCGTTTACGCGTATGCTTACACGGGGATGGGTTGCATGGTTACGGCGAAGTATCTGGAGCATAAGGAAGGTAAGATCATTTGCTCCGTCCTCTCCCGTTTCGGGAATAATACCGCCAACGGTGATATTATGCACACCGTGTTCATAAAACTTCATTATAAGAGATGCTGTTACATCCTCTGTAAATTCCTTATCTTCCTTAAGTGACTTTTCAAAGAAGGGATAAAGATATTGGTCTGTTCTTCCCGTGCAGTCATTGGCATCCCAAAGGTTATAGAAGAAGGTAAGCTGTGCCGCCTGATAGTAGGTTTTCGGGGCATCAAAGGCAATATCACGACAGTTTTGCGCCGCTTTTAAATACCTTTCCTTCAATAGGGGATCACTTTCCGCCTCTGCTCTCTTCACGGCAGCTGTAGCCTGGTAATTTATCCAATCTCCAAAGCCCTGAAGTATAATTTCACAGGCTTGGTACATGAGTTTCTTCTTTTCAACAGTCTCATGCGCCAACCTTTCTCTTACCTCTTTTAAAACACCGCCAACACCTTTACCCAAAAGGATATCATAGTTGGGAACGGTATGTCCCTGATAGCCGCCTGTGTGCCAGAGCGCACCCCAAAGAAGACGGTTTGCTTCAGGAAATTCCTCGGTACAGAAAAATTCTTTTTCCAATCTGTCTGCCGCCTGACCTTCGTCGGGGTGAAATTCGGGACGCATACTTGTCATCAAAGCACCCAATTCTTCCTTGCGGTCTATATATGCAGGATGATCAAGAATATGTCTTTCACGGCAAACACCGATATGGAAATGCTCGTGAGCAGGGCGAAGAGGACGGGGGAAGCCAACCAAAAGCTCTTTTTCGTGCATTACCGGCTCGGTTACCATCCAACTTTCAACTATAGCCATTGCAAGTTTGATGGGGTAAGGCTTTTCTCTATGCTTAATAAAGATGTCAAAGAAAGGGGTTTTTCCGTCCGGTTCAGGCCCTGTTTCAATTCCCTCACGGGTACGGTTACACTTTTTGCGCTTTTGCATTTCGGCGTAAACCTCTTCCATTATGGGTGAATATATGTATTTTTCTTCCGTGCTTCTGTAATCTCTCATTATATTACTTTGACCTCCTTACCGGTATATTTTCCAATAGCTTCTTTAATTTCCTTTGCTCTTGAAACCTTCATGGTTTCGGCCTCATAAAGAGGGTCCAGCCCTAATTTCCTGCGCTTGGAATTACCGAGAGAATGATAGGGCATTATGTTTATTTCGTTTATATTTTTATGCTTGTTCGCAAGCTCCGCTATTCCCCTGTAATGAGTGTCATTATCATTAACATCAGGAATTATGGGGCAGCGAAGAATTACAATTGCATTCAATTCTTCAAGCAGACAAAGGTTCTCAAGTATCTGCCTTTGCGAAGCGCCCGTTAAGCGTTTATGCTCCTCTTCTCCCGTTGCCTTGTAATCATATAGGAAAAGGTCAACATACGGGGCAACTTTTTTAATATTCTCAGCACTTGTCATGCCGCAGCTTTCAAGTGCCGTGTGTATTCCCTTTGCCTTTGCCGCCTTTAATAGTTCAAGGGCAAATTCGGGCTGGTAAAGAGGTTCTCCTCCCGAAAGAGTCATACCTCCGCCACTTTTTTCGTAAAAGCTTGAATCACGAAGTACGGTTGCAATTATATCTTCAACACTCTTCTCTTCCCCATCCCGTTCTACTGCCCCGGAAGGACAGTTTTCTGTACATTTCATGCACGCGATACAACGGGAGAATTCAAGGGTATGCATACCGTTTTCAACTTTATGTCCCTTTGGCTCGCAAACCTTTGTACATTCACCGCAGCCTATGCATTTTTCCGGAGAATATTTAATTTGAGGTGCGGGGGAAAGGCCTTCCGGATTGTGACACCAGATACAATTTAAAGGACAGCCCTTTAAAAAAACATTTGTACGGATACCCGGTCCGTCATGTATTGAAAACCGTTGAATATTAAAGATACAACCCTTCATTTTGCCTTGATCTCCTTGGGTTTTTGCTTAATGTATATTTCATTTCATTATATTTCAAATTATAAACTTTGTCAATATATATAAGTATTATTTCTTCTTTTTGCGAATAGCCAAAATATTGATTATAACATAAGCTGATATCAAAACCGCAACACTTAACGAAAGCACAAGATACATTGCATAAATACTTACCTTTTCGTCAAAGAAATACAAATTGCAGTCTACCGAATCGCGCATACCCTTAACTATCTCCGAGGGTATGCCCGATTTTTCAAATTCATCAAAAGCACCGCTCATACAGTGATTGCGCAAAAGGGAAGTTGCATAGGTTCCGGGAAGAAATAAAACTAATTTCTGAACCCCTTCTCCAGAGGAGGAAATAGGCATATATGCGCCGCAAATAAAACCGTAAACAGAGCTTACAATACTTCCGACAGCAGATATCTGTCCCTGAGTGGAAAGAAAATAATTTATTACCGATGACAAAGCAGTTCCGAACATAACAAGCAGAAAAACATCAAGTAAAATATACATAACATCCGCAAAGGAAATGTACCAGCCGATTGCAGAAATATATATAAGACCTGCTGTCATTGCTATAATGCTTATTATAAATGTGGAGCAAAAGCTTGCTATATAATAACCTAACGCAAGACTTGATCCCTTTACCGGAGTCATGGAAATATCCTTTGCCGCCCCTGTTACCTTATCCTGTACCATAAGCATATTGGAGCAAAAGGCTACGGTTACACAGCTTACCGCCAAAAGTGAGGAAAGAAGCTGACCGCCTACTATTCCCGAAAGTATCTTATCATCTATCGCAATACCTTTGGGTATCGCCGCCCTGAAGCTTTCTTCAAATACATTCCCCAAAAAGGTGGAATAAAGAACCAATAATATAAGGGGTGTTATAAGGGATGTAAAAAACATACCCTTATCCTTAAAAAATAATTTTATATTTCTGTATATCAATATGCGAAGAGTTTTCATATTTCGCCTCCTGTAAGCTTTTTACCGGTAACACTTAGAAAAATATCGTCCATTTTTCCTTTTGTTATCTCATAATCCCTGAATATCTGCGGATATTTTATAATCAACTCCGTTGCCTTTGCTGTATTTGCAACATTTATTCTGTATGCATCCCTTATAGCCTCATATGGAATACCCAGCAGCTTAATTTCCTCCTCACCCGTTCCATATACAGTAATATAATCTCCTGTATAAGTATTCTTTAATTCAAGAGGACTTCCCTCTGCTGCAATTTTACCGCTGTCAATAATAACAACATAATCCGCTTCCGCTGCTTCCTCCATATAATGAGTTGTGAGAAATACCGTCATTTTCCGTTTTTTCTGAAGCTCCTGCACCGCATTCCATAAAAGCTTACGGGTTTGGGGATCAAGACCTGTGGTAGGTTCATCAAGAATAAGGATCTTGGGATCGTGTAAAAGCGCTCTTGCGATATCTATCCTTCTTTTCTGTCCTCCCGAAAGCTTGCCCACGGTACGCTTTAAAAGATCTTCAAAATCAAGAAGGCTTGAAAGCTCCTTTAATTTTTTATCAAACTCCTTTTCATATATTCCGTATAGGGCGGCACGGCTTTTAAGATTATCAAGCACGCTCAAAGACTTATCAAGAACCGAATTCTGAAAAACAACTCCTATATCGCTTTTATAATCTCCGTTTGCACTTTCGGCATCAACTCCGTTTACATAAACCTTTCCCGAATCCTTTGTCATTTGCCCGCAAAGAATTGAAATGGTTGTGGATTTCCCCGCACCGTTTACTCCAAGAAAGGCAAAAAGCTCCCCTTCCTTAACTTTAATGGAAAGATCATTTACTGCTTTTATCTCTCCGAAGCTTTTATGCAGATTTTCAATAACTATTATATCATTCATCATTTTATCCTCATTTTTTTAAGTTCTTCTTTTCTTTCACTGCTTATCCTATAGCTTTCCAAAGCCTTTTGAACGGTTTTATTATGTTCCCACCGAGGCAATCTTTTTTCTTTAAGATATACTATTGCGCTGTCATACTGCTTTGCCAATGCCGTGGCAAAGAACCATGCCTTCATCATTCTTATATAGTATTCATCCCTTTGCACCGAAGCCACCCGTTCAAGATACTCATTTTTGAAGTTCCCGCCAAGATAATGATCCATCAGCTTTTTTATTGAGTATCTTACCGTGTATTCCATATCGGAACACAGCCATTTTTCTATTTCTGTTATCAGCTTATCGGTGTTGCTTTTGAATATTTTTGGATTTGTACCGTCACAGCATGCCCAATTATCAATATAGGGCAAAAATCTGTTCAGCTCGTTTATACATTCATCATAATCTGTTATCTGCTCTATCAAAAAGCCGTGGAGATTATTTTCCTCGTAATATTTATGGGGAAGATCATACAAAAACTCTTTATAGCTTCCCTTTTTGTAAAGCTCCTTTGCAAATTTCCTGAGTTCGGGAGTTCGTACACCTATTATTTTATCCTTTGATACGGTAGGCATCAGCTTTGCCTGAAAATCTCTGTATGCAATATCCTGCATTTCAAAAAGACGCTTTTCTATCATTTATCCACTCCGAATCTGTGCTTCAGGCCTTCAAAATTATCGGTAATCATGCTGCTTATAAGCTCTATATCCAAATCAAGATAATCGCTTGCTGTAATTGATGCAATACCATGAACGAAAACCCAGGATTCAAGATGAAAGAGCCTTGCATTTTCCAATGAAATACCAAGTAAAGAAACAAGCATTTCATATATTGGCATAAGCTCTTTGTCCCCCTGATATTCACCGCTTCTGTTTCTCATATACAAAAGCTTGAAAAGCTCTTTTTCTTCCTTTGCAAAGCATACATAACCCATACCGTGTGCCTTATATGGTGGATATTTTTCCCTTTGTTTTTCAACAAAGCCCTCGTATATCCCGTTTGCCTTACAAATAATATCAGCATATAATTCATCCATATTTTTGTAATTTGAAAATATAGGCTGAGTGGAACATTCAAGCTCCTTTGCCAAGGCTCTGGCATTTATTGACTCTATTCCCTTTTGCCTTACCATATCAACGGCCTTATTTAAAATATCTTCTTTACTTATTTTAACTTTTGGCGGCATTTTGATCTCCTTTAGACAACATTTGTTATATATCATTTGTTATTTTATCACAAACAAATATATCTGTCAAGCACAAAGCAAGTAAAATAGAGGAATTTATTTTATCTTACAACAAAAATAACCCCTGAAATTACTTTCAAGGGTTAAATATTTATATCTTTTCAAATCCTATATCGTAAAGCTGTTGCATCCTCTCTGTTTTTCCCTCAAGATAGAGTACGGCAAAAAGCACCTCAAGCCCGGTTGCCTTTCGGTATTGGCCTGTAGATGCGCTTTTGGGAGCTGATGAGCTTGAGTGGTTGCGCCCTCTTTTGAACCAGGTCATTTCTTCCTCGGTAAGATGTCCGCTTATTTTATCAAAAGCTTCGCACTGCGCCGTTGCCTTAACATAATCAAGGGCGAGCTTATTCAGTTTTCCTGCATCGGCAATGCCCGATTTTACAAGCATTGTTCTTGTTATTAGTTCAAGTACGCTGTCTCCGAGATATGCGAGGGCAGACATACTCATTTCATGTATCTGCATAACTACTCCAAATAAATCTATTTATATATAGGAAATTGCCGGATTTCGTGTAATTTGTTCCACCGAAGACCGGGGCGGAATGCGGTACATCATTTGCCGCTTTTATTAAATTATAACATACTTTTTCAAACTATGCAAGACCGAAATATCTGTTTATTCCGTTATAGAGTCCCTGAGCAAAGAGTTGCGGGTTTTCGCTCATAAGTGCCGCATCACCCGGATTTGTTATAAATCCCAATTCAATAAGAGTTGCCGGCATTGCGGTTTTTCTTAATACATACAAAGTTGGCCTTGCAAAAACACCGCGGTTGGGTAACCCCGTTGTATTGCTTAACCCGTAAAGAATATCCTCTGCAAATTGCTGTGCCGCCCCTCCTAAGCTGTAAACATATCCTTCACTTCCCGAAGCACTTGAAATTGCAGATGCATTGGCATGAAGGCTGATAAAATAATCTGCCCCCCAATTATTTGCCGCATCCACACGTGCACGAAGGCTTTGGGCATTTGTTGTACCGAGCTGTGTTTCCGGGGTAGGACGGGATACAAGAACCTCATAATTTCCGTTTTCCGAAAGCAGCTGTGCCAACCGTATTCCTATTTCGTATGTAAGATCCTGCTCTCTTAATCCGTTACCCTCTGCCCCTGCATTGGGATTTGTAGGGTTATGTCCCTGATCTATGAATATTTTAATTGCCATAAAAAAATCACCTCTTTATTATTATATTTACCTTTACTTTTTTTAGTTCTTGTGATAAAATAAAATTATTATATAAAAAGGCAAGAAAAAGATGAAATTTAACAAAATCAGAAGGCTGCTCAGCTGTACCCGACGCTGTGTAGACGATTACAGCATGATAGAAGACGGGGATAAGATAGCGGTTGGTCTTTCGGGCGGCAAAGACTCCTGTGCCCTGCTTTGTACTCTCCATGACCTTAAAAGGTTCTATCCTAAAAAATTTGAGGTTGTGGGAATTACCGTTGATCTGGGTTTTGAAGGAAGCGATTATTCCGAAACCGAAAAATTCTGCCGTGAAATAGGTGTTGAATACATAATAAAAAAGACATCTATAGCAGAAATAATCTTTGATATAAGAAAAGAATCAAATCCCTGTGCTCTGTGCGCAAAAATGCGCCGCGGAGTTTTGAATGAAACCGCAAAGGAGGCAGGATGCAACAAGGTGGCATTAGGTCATCATTATGACGATGCCATAGATACATTTATGCTCAACCTTGTTCATGAAGGAAGAATAGCATCCTTTTCTCCTGTTACATATCTTTCAAATGTTGATCTTACCGTAATACGCCCCCTCTCCTATTGCCCTGAAAAGGATATTGAATATTTTGCAAGGCAGAACACCTTGCCTGTTTCCAAAAGCCTTTGCCCTGAGGACAAGCACACCGAAAGGGAGAGTATCAAGCAGCTTGTTGACAGCCTTGACCGCGAATATGAAGGCTTTAAGCACCGAATATTCCATGCCATGCAAAAACAGAATGTTTCAAGATGGGGTAAAAACAATATATTTGAAAAAAGAGATTTTCCTCTGGATACACAGTTTTAAGGAGTGATGAAATGAAAAATACTGCTATTTATCCCGGTTCCTTTGACCCCTTTACAAACGGTCATCTGGATATTGTAAGAAAAGCCGCTGCCCTGTTTAACAAGGTTTATATTATCATCGGTATCAATGCCACAAAAAAGAGAAGCTTTGATGCCGAAATAATGAAGCCTGCCATAGAAAAAGCGCTTATGGATAACGGCCTTGATAACTGCGAAGTGTGTATTTTCAACGGCTTGGTAGCAGAATTTGCCGCAGAACATAACGCAGGTTATATGATAAGAGGTCTTCGTAACAATATGGATTACAATTACGAGGAGAATATCGCAGAAATAAACAAGCTTATAAATCCCGATTTGGAATATGTATATTTCCGCGCCGATAATGTTGCAGTTTCTTCTTCGATGGTAAAGGAGCTTGCTTATTACGGTAAGGATGTTGGAAAATATGTACCCAATGCGGTTTTGAAGCTTTTTAACTGATTACTTTTTGTGGAAGGAAGGTAATTGGATGATGGATGTAAATTACAAAAATAAAAAATATTATAATACGGGTAAAAAACCTATCCGACAGCCGCTTATCATTGTATTTTTGATATATATTTTATCAAAAATATTGCTTATCGGTAAAAAATACAAGCTTGAAAAGATAAATATGGAGGGACTCAAGCCGCCATATATTCTTTTCAGCAATCATATGTATTTCATTGATTTTGAAATAGCAGCCACGGGCACATTCCCACACAGAGTAAATAATATAGTAAGCGTAGACGGTTATTACCGCCGCCCCTGGCTTATGGAGCTTATAGGTGCTATCTGCAAGAGAAAATATGTTGCGGAATTAAACACCCTTCGTTCCATAAAGCATGTACTAAAAAAAGGGGATATACTCTGTATGTATCCCGAAGCAAGATATACTCCTATAGGCGCAACCTCTTTTCTGCCCGACACCTTAGGTCAGATGGTTAAGATGAGCAAGGTTCCCCTGGTTGTTATCACCCACCACGGAAACCACCTCCACACCCCCTTCTGGAATTACAGGAAACCCAGAAAGGTACCTATGTATGCCACAATGAAGCAGGTGCTTAGTGCAGAGCAGGTTAATTCCATGACCGCGCAGGAGATAAACGAGGTCATTAAAGCAGAAATGACCTATGATGAGTACAAGTACCAAAAGGAAAACGGTATTCTTATTACCGAACCCTACCGTGCCGAAGGACTTCACAAGGTTCTTTACCAGTGCCCACACTGTATGACAGAATCAAAAATGGATTCAAAAGGAACAGAACTCTTCTGTACCGAGTGCGGTAAGCGTTGGAATCTTGAGGAAAACGGCGAATTACGCGCTATTGAGGGTGAAACAGAATTTTCTCATATTCCTTCATGGTTTGAATGGGAAAGGGCAAATGTGCGCAAGGAAATTGAAGAGGGTAACTATCATTTTGAGGATGAGGTTGAGGTTTATTCCCTGCCCCGTTGCTGGCGTTTTGAAAAGTTAGGCAAGGCTTATGTTACCCACGATCCCGAAAAGGGATTTGTTTTAAAAGGACATTACAACGGCGCTGATTATGAAATACAACGCTCCCCCATTGCAACCAACAGCCTGCATATAGAATATGATTACTGTTACATAAAACCCTTTGACTGTTTTGATATTTCAACAGAAAAGGATTCCTTCTACTGTTACCCCACAAAGCAAAATGTAATAACAAAATTAGCCTTTGCGGTAGAAGAATTATATAAAATATCTATGGAAAAAAAGAGAAGGTAACATCGTAAGTATATCCCTTCCCCGATTTTCAATAATTGACATATTATATGTTTTATGATATAATTATGTAAAAATTTCAGATAG
>JAFYPJ010000137.1 GCA_017547545.1 Clostridia bacterium
ATTCTTTTCGCCAAGGCGTTTGGAAAGAAGTGCGTTAACGCCGACACACGTACCTCCGCCGACAGCTATCATAAGCATTTGAAGCGGAAACGCAAGCGACAGCGCACCGAGCATTTGCTCTCCAACCCCGTCAATACGCGACACGAATATGCTGTCGACAATATTGTAAAGCGCCTGCACTAGCATTGATGCCATCATCGGAAGACTCATTGTAAGAACAAGCCTGTTTATCGGCATTGTACCCATTTTATTTTCTTTTGTATTCTTTGAAATTTGAGTTTTATTGTCCATAAGTTTTATTACCTGACTATATCGTAAATAACACGAGGTGGCGCATGAGCGTCACCTCGATATTTTTAAACGGTGTGGATCTTGTTAGCCGCATCAGCCGTGCCGTCAACGCCGTACTGCTGATTCTTTCTCCACTCGAAGAACTTGGTCGCAACCTGAGGGAAGAGAGCGTAGGAAAGTACGTCCTCGTCCTGAATAGCCCAAGGCTTAACCTCCTCGCGGAGCTTTTCAAGCTCGGGTGCAAGGTCGTCTGCAGGACGGTAGGTGATAGCCTCTGCATCACCTATGATCTTCTTCTGGAAATCGGGCTTTATAGGCATCGGCGACTTACCGTATTCGCCGCGGACAAGCCCCTTGAACTCCTTGGTAACGGTCTTGTAGCGCTCACCCATAATTACGTTGAACACAGCCTGTGTACCAACGATCTGGCTTGTGGGAGTTACAAGGGGAGGATATCCGCAGTCTTTGCGCACTCTCGGAATCTCTGCCAATACCTCATAGAACTTATCCTCAGCATTTGCCTGCTTGAGCTGAGAAAGAAGGTTTGAAAGCATACCACCGGGAACCTGATAAAGAAGTGTGTTGGTATCAACATTGAGAACCTTGGGATCAAGGCTTCCTTCTGCTTTGAGCTTATTTGCCACACCTCTGAAATGAACTGCTGCCTGACTCATAAGGTTAAGATCAAGGCCTGTATCGCGGTCTGTTCCCTTTAAGGTTGCAACAAGAGCCTCGGTGGAGGGCTGTGCAGTACCGTTAGCCAAGGGGGAAAGTGCTGTATCAACAATGTCAACACCTGCCTGTGCCGCCATAAGGTTGGTCATATCACCTGTACCGGAGGTATTATGGGTATGAAGATGGATGGGACAGCTTACATTTTCCTTTAACTTCTTTACAAGACGGTAAGCGTCCATGGGAAGAAGGAGATTAGCCATATCCTTGATACAGATAACATCTGCACCCATCTGCTCAAGAGTTTTTGCAAGCTTTACAAAATAATCAATACTGTGAACCGGACTTGTGGTATAGCTTATTGCCGCTTCACAGATAGCTCCGTATTTTTTGATAGACTTCATTGCCTGCTCAAGATTACGAACATCATTCAACGCGTCGAATACACGGACAACATCTATACCGTTTTCGATAGACTTACGGCAGAATGCATCTACCACATCGTCTGCGTAATGCTTATATCCGAGGATATTCTGACCGCGAAAAAGCATCTGAAGTCTGGTTTTGGGAAGTGCCGCCTTTAATTTACGGAGACGCTCCCAGGGATCTTCATTTAAGAATCTCATACAGGAGTCAAAGGTTGCACCGCCCCAGCATTCAAGAGACCAATAACCGATATTGTCAAGGATCTCACATGCGGGAAGCATATCTTCAACTCTCATTCGTGTTGCCGCCTGAGACTGATGGGCATCACGAAGTATTGTATCTGTTATATATAACTTATTTGCCATATTTTAAATTCCTCCGTTAACCGAATATCGCGATAAGAACACCTGCCGCGATGGCAGAACCGATAACACCTGCAACATTGGGACCCATTGCATGCATAAGAAGGAAGTTGGAGGGATTTTCTTTCTGTCCAACAACCTGGGATACTCTTGCCGCCATGGGAACAGCGGAAACACCGGCAGAACCGATAAGGGGATTGATCTTCTTGCCCTTGGGTAAGAAGAGGTTCATGAACTTGGCAAGGAGTACACCGCCTGACGTACCGAACGAAAATGCCGCCATACCCATTGCAATAATACCAAGTGTTTTGAGGGTAAGGAAGTTATCCGCAACTGCTGTTGCACCAACAGATACACCAAGGAAAATGGTAACGATATTCATAAGCTCGTTTTGAACAGTTTTTGCAAGTCTTTCAACAACACCGGATTCCTTCATTAAATTACCAAACATAAGGCATCCAACAAGGGGAGCAGCAGAAGGAACAAGAAGGGATACAAATACCGTAACTATGATCGGGAAAACGATCTTCTGGGTTTTTGTTACGGGACGGAGAGCAGTCATTGTGATCTGTCTTTCCTTCTTGGTTGTAAGAAGCTTCATTATGGGAGGCTGAATTACAGGAACAAGAGCCATGTAGGAATATGCCGCAACCGCAATAGGACCTAAAAGCTCAGGAGCAAGCAAAGAGGTGGTAAATATTGCGGTAGGGCCGTCTGCACCGCCGATTATGCCGATAGAAGCAGCCTGATTGGGAGTAAATTTAAGGAGTATCGCACCGATATATGCAAGGAAGATACCAAGCTGAGCAGCCGCACCCAAAAGAAGGCTCTTAGGGTTAGCAATCAGGGGACCGAAGTCTGTCATGGCACCAACACCTATAAAGATAAGGCAGGGATATAAGCAGGTTTTAACACCTATATAAAGAATGTCAAGCAATCCACCGTCGGAAAGAATAACCGCATAATTATGGTAGTTTGTATGCTCAGCATTCATAAAGTTATCCCAAAGCTCTGAATGGTACATTTCTGCACCGGGAATGTTGGTAAGCATCATACCAAATGCAATGGGAAGGAGCAAAAGGGGCTCAAACTTTTTAACTATTGCAAGATACATCAGCGCAAAGGATATTACGATCATGATTATCGACTTCCAGTTGTCGGCAAGCATGCTGAATCCTGTCTGATTCATAAAGTTTAAAATTGCATCCATTGAAATGACCTCCGGAAATTAAGCAATGGTACAAAGAACTGTGCCTGATTCAACTGCGGCACCGCTTGCTACATTTACTGTAACCTTACCGTCACAGGGACACATAATTTCGTTTTCCATCTTCATTGCTTCAAGGATCATAAGAACATCGCCCTTCTTAACAGAAGCGCCGTTTGCAACATTTACCTTGAGGATAGTGCCGGGCATAGGGCTCTTTACCGCTTCACCGCCTGCAGGAGCAGCAGCCTTAGGTGCAGACTTTGCAGCAGCCTTGGGTGCAGACTTTGCAGCAGAAGCATCAAGCTCCTCTACAGTGATGTCATATTCGTTTCCGTTTACATTAACTCTGAATCTTCTCATTTTTAATTACCTCGTTAGTTTACTTTTTTAATTGAAGTTATTCTTATTGCAGAAACGTCTTTACCCATTGTCTCCGCTAATGCAGCTGATACCGCCGCTACTGTTTCGCTGTCCAATCTTTCATCACCCGATGAAGTTCCTGAAACAGCATTAGTTGTTGCCGGTTCTGATTTTGGCTTGATAAGAGAAAAAATTGCGTTCATTATGCTGATAAGTATTACAATACAGATCAAACCAACAAACACGGTTCCCATACCTAAGGCAATTACCGTACCCATGCCTAATTCCATTTAAGTACCTCCATAAAAATATAATATAATAATCGGTTTTGCTCCATAATATATTATTATGTTGCTAAAACTAAAAAATTATCCTTATATATTATATATACCGTTTTGTCAAAAATCAAGAAGGATTTGGTTTATTTACGATTTATTTATAAATATGTTTTATATAACCAGATCTTTGAAAAGCTCAATATTATTTGCCTCTAATTTGAGATCGCCCGACTGCTCTTTTTTTATTATATCAACTATCCTGTCATTTATGGGTGTGGGAACATTCATCTTCCTTCCCCATTCGCACACTACCCCGTTTATTGCATCAACCTCACAGGGCTTAACATTTTTAAGATCCTGGAGCATTGAGGGCTCGATATCCCTGTGCTTTTTCATTGCAACGGGAAGCAGCAGCTCTGCAAATTTGCGCTTTACGGGATTTTTGTAATAGAACAAAGCCGTAATATTTTTACCCTGAACAGGTGCAAATTTTACACCTGCGCTTCTGCCCACATCTATACATTCCTTCATGCAGGCAAGGGCAACGCGGCGTGAGTATTTCCCTTCGGTAACATCACCGAACACACCGCCCATAACCGTACCGAGTCCTGAAAATGTTGCATTTATAAGAAGCTTTGACCATCTTGCACCGATCAGGTTCTTTTCTTCATGCACAGGGCACATAAGCTCCAAGAGATCCTTAACCTCTTTAAACTTTTCGTCCGAAACTCCTGCAAGCTTACCCATATGGAAGGAAAGCGATCCGGCATCGCTTGTTAAAAGACACTCACCGGGTGAGGTTAAGGTTGCACCCCATTCAACAACGCAGCCCATTGTATGGTCGCTTCCAACAATTTCGGCAATACCCGGTTCGGGAAGTCCGTTCTGAAGGGTTACAATAACACCGTCCTCACAAAGATGCTCCTTCAGGAAGCTTACTACCTCCTTATTGGAAAGCTGCTTTGTAAGTAAAAGGATAATATCGTATTTTCCCTCCATTTCTTCGGGAGTAAACGCAACCACCGGTACTGTCATATTAACCGTACCCTTAACCCTTGCGCCCTTTCTTACAAGGGTGTCAACATGGGATTTATTTCTGTTTATTAAGTCAATTTTTGCCCCTCTTTGGGTAATATATGCACCAAGAACGGTGCCAAGAGAGCCTGCTCCGTATATACAATATCTTTTATTGCTCATGTTTTCTCCTTATTCCACGCTGCAAAGCTCATTATCATAGAGTACCTTTACAGACAGCTTTTTATTGATTCCAATATTAAATTTCACTTCAACAATATCCCCCGAAGCATCGATTATTTCTCCTATACCGAAATGCTTATGGCATATTATTGCTCTTTTTTTGAATTTTTTCTTATATTCGGAAAATGAGGCATTATCCTCTGTTATAGCCTTATTCTCTTCTTGTTCTTTCTTTTTATCTTCGCCAAAGAACTGATTAAGAAAACAGGAAGGCTCATTTCTGTAGCTAAAGAGGGTAAGCTCACTTTTTGCACGGGTTACTCCAACATAAAAAAGTCTGCGCTCCTCCTCATAGAGCCGTATCTCCTCTTTTGTTGCATTTTTATAATCAGAAACGGTAATCTCCGGAAAGAATCCGTCTACTACATCTATAATATATACATTTGTATACTCAAGTCCCTTTGAGGAATGAATTGTTGACAGAATGATATTTGCATCATTATCGTATTTTCTTTCCTTGGTTAAAACAGCTAATTCATCAAGACGGTTTAAAAATTCCCTTGCGTTTTTAACCCTTGATGCTATATTTTCAAGGATAAACAGCTTTGAGGTTTTCACACCAACACGGGAAAGATAGTCCGAATACCCCATGTACCCTGAGATACGGTGTATGATATTCCCTGCCTTATCTGAGCTTATATTTTTAAGATTTGAATACACAGAGGTACACGCCTTTTTTGTTCCCGTGTTAAGCCCCGGCAGTTGAAAAACTGCACTAAAAACATCAATTCCTTTTTCTTCGCTTATTTTACAGGCTGTTTGCGCCGTTTCCTTTGTAAGATATGTAGAAAGCTTATAGTAGATCTTCAAAAAGAGCTGTGTATCGTACATATTCAGAGAAAAATTTATGATATCCACTATATCTCTTACAACTCTGTGAGTAAAAAAGGCAGAATCGAATGCCTTTGAATTATATTTTATACCCTGCCTTTCAAAAATATCTATAAAGGGCAAAGCCGATTCGTTATCCCTGTATAGAATTGCAGTTTGCTTTACCGAATTTACCGCTACCTTTAAAAGATAGCCGTACTGATTCTCCCTTGTGATAAGATTTACCCGTCTTACACTCTTTTGTGCCTTTTGAACGGCCTTCATATTCTTTTCGTGCCTTTGACGGTTTGCAGAAATAAAACGGCTTGCCATGGAAACTATATTGGCATCACTGCGGTAGTTTTCTTCCATCAAAAGGATCTTCGAATTATTATAATCCTCATTAAAGGACAAAAGTGCTTTGGGATATGCGGCACGAAAGCCGTATATACTCTGGTCCTCGTCACCAACCATAAACAGCCTTGCATCCTTCCCTGCCAAAAGCCTGATAATTGAATGCTGTATCTTTGAGGTATCCTGCGCCTCGTCTACAAGTATATAACGGTATTTTTCCCTGTATTCTTTTGTTATTTCAGGGTGTTTTGTCAAAACCGCATAGGCATAGAGCATCTGGTCGTCATAATCCATAAGCCTGTTCTTTCTTAAATACTCATTGTATGCAGTAAATACGGTTGAAAATTCAAGTTCCTTTGTGTCAAGCTCTGCTATTTTTGTTTTGCCAAGCATCATGTTTTTGGCATAGGTTATCATAGTTCGCAGATTCTTAATATCGGCTTCTGTGGGAAATTCTCCGCTTACATCACGGTATATGGCGGATATTACCGCAGAAAGCTGCTTTTCATCGGTAATCAACTCAAATGCCTTGCCGCCGCTTATTCTTTCGTAACTCATTATGATTTTTGCACATACTCCGTTGATCGTGCGGAATTCAAGGTTTTGGGCGGATTCATCACCAAACAAGGATATAAAACGCTGCTTCATATCCTTTGTTGCGGCAACTGTATAGGTCATGGTCAATATGGATTCCGCAGGAATACCAAGGGCATTTATCATATATCCCAATCGGGATACAAGCACCGTTGTTTTGCCGCTTCCCGGTACCGCTAAAAGCAGGGTTGCTCCCGATATGCTCATAACCGCATTATCCTGTGCCTCGTTGAGAGTTAAATTATATTTTGTTTTAAATTCACTGTATGTCATTTAACTCTCCTTTTATTTTTAAGTTATGCCGCAACAGAAGCGTATTTTTAAATAATTATACCACAATTATACACTATTTACAACAATATTAACAAATATAAACTTCAAAAAATTTTATATTTTTTCAAAAAAACTCTATACATCCTACTTAAATTGTGTTATAATAGTTCTGTTAATTTTTGTATATAAGGGGTACTCAAAATGAATATGATCTATCAAGGCAAAACAAAAGATGTTTACTCTCTTGAAAACGGCAATGTAATGCTCAAGTTCAAGGATGACTGTACAGGTAAAGACGGTGTTTTTGATCCCGGTGAAAACACAGTTGGCCTTACTATTGACGGTATAGGCAAAGCAAATCTTCAGAGCTCGATTCACTATTTTGAGCTTCTCAAGGCAGCAGGAATCAAAACTCACTATGTAAGTGCAGACCTTGACAATGCAACCATGGAAGTTCTTCCCGCCACCGTATTCGGACACGGTCTTGAAGTTATCTGCCGCCTTGTTGCTACAGGCAGCTTTATCCGCAGATACGGCGAATATATTGAAGACGGTACCGTTCTTGAAGGCGGTTATGTTGAATGTACTTTTAAAAATGACGAAAAGGGCGATCCTCTTGTAACAGGTGAAGGTCTTGCAGCTCTTGGTGTTATGACTCCCGAAATGTTTGAATCTATGAAGGATCAGACATTAAAGATCACAAAGATAGTAGCAGATGACCTCAAATCCATCGGTCTTGACCTTTGGGATATCAAGTTTGAATTCGGCTACAATAACGGTGAGGTTATTCTTATCGACGAGATAGCTTCCGGAAATATGAGAGTTTACAAGGACAAAGTTATTGTTGATCCCGTTGAGCTTACAAAACTCATAAACAACAGATAACGCCCAGCTCTTACCGAACTTGCACTATTCTTCGGTGCAAATAAATTACACAAAAAAAGGTTTCCTCATAAGGAAACCTTTTTCTTTTTGAATATGAGAGTTGTGCTGACAACGATAACCACTGCACTTGCCGCCATAATCGAGATATACTTTATCATCTGTGTATCATCACCGGTTTGGGGCGGCTTGGGATCTGTTGATGCTACGGGAAGCTCTTCGGCTTTAAAGCACCAATCTACATAACCCATTGCATCCTGGAACTCATTGCCCATTTCCAACGGAACATCAAGCTTGATATCAAGAGTTACGGTTCCGCCTGAAAATACAGTACCAAGGTACACCCAATCCTTGAGCTGTGCCTCCTGATCGGCAGTTGCTTCATATAAAGGTGTATCACTTGCCTGCTTAACGGTAAGTTTAAGCTTGGATAAAAATTCGTCGTTTGATTTTTCTTCCTTGCTTGTATCAATTGCCTTAATGTAAAGCTTGATCTTTACATTGTTTGACACTTCATTTTTGATTACAATTTTATCACTTAATGAATCACCCGGCATTACATCCTTAAAGGATGTAAAAAGATCTGTGGGGGATTCATCACTTCCCGGTGCAAAAACAAATTTCTTTGTTCCGGGATTAAAGCTTACATTTCCCTGTGCAAATGCACAAAGTCCCATAGAAGCAATAAGGGCAATAACTGGAACAAGGAAGCATATTTTCTTTAAAATGTTTTTCATTAAAATACCCCCTTATTTACTTATTCTACCGGAGTCGTCAACAGTTACAGACCACGCCTCTTTAACTGCAGAGGTGGGAACTGCCTGAATAGCTTCTGCAATAATGTCAACTTCCATATGGTAACCTGCGGGAGTTCTGCCTGCTACAGGCTTGAATTCTCTGATAAAATCAGGTGTGGACTTTCCGGGAGCTATAGGTAAGCCGTAATAGTAATATCCGTCTGATGTTGTCCAATCCCAATTGTCATTACTGCCGAATCTCATGGTATAATCTTCACCCTCTACAGGCTTTTCGGGATATACATTTCCGTTAGCATCCTTCCATGTTACAACATAGTAGGCTCTGATATATACATCTACTCTTTCAGAGGTGCTTTTGATCTGAACATGCTCTTTAATATCACCGTCAAATTCCTCCGTTACCTCAGCACTTACAGCACCGGGGAAAAAGGTGTTGGTTATGGTATCTGTAAAATCAGTCATGTAAGCTAAAGTTACACCAACAGTTGCAAATACCACAACAATTATAGATACTATAAAGAGGGTTTTGTATTTCTTAAATAATTTCATCAATCAGCCCTCCTTATACTGCTTTAAATTTATTTACAGCATAACAAATATCTGTAAGCCACTTTTTGTTTGTAAGTGTATTAGTGAAGGCTACGGTTGCGGGAGTAGGCTTAACTACAGTTACGGTAGCAGATGTTGTTCGGGATGCTGTTTCTCCGTTTACCGAAACCTTAACATTGCTTCTGCCGAATCTCCAGCTCCAGTTTGTTTTTTCCGTAACCTTATACTTACCAACAGGAAGATCCTTTATGGTAACAGAATCATTTCCGTAAAGAACAACAGTCATGTTTATGGCTGCGGTTTGTGTTTCCTCTCCTTTGATCTCAAAGATGAAGGATTGATCTGCGTCCACAACACCGCCGTTTTTCACAACGGTTTTTGTTATAACAAGATCACCGAGCTGGATAGCCATGGTAATATCAAGCTCAAGAACACGCTTGCCTTTGGTAGCAGGGGTTGCATCGCTTGCTGTATAAACAAATTTGAAGGTTTCAAAAAGGTCTTTATTGTAATTAGAAAGATTGGTAAGAGTGAATTTTGAAAGATCTGTGCTTGCAACATTAGCGGTACCTGTAACTACAACATTTCTTCCGTCATAAAGGTTAGAGTCTGTAAAACCTAAGGTTACCTTTAGCTTATTGTTGGTACCGAAATCAAAATCGGAAAGCTTGGTAATAACACAGGAACCGTCAACATCCTTTGTTTCATTGGAAGGAAGATAAAAATCTTCATTAGGACCGCATTTGGTAAATCTTACATTACCACCTAAATGGAACACACCGTACTGATAAACCGCACCGCCCTGATTTGCTGTACAGTTAGCTATAATACCGCCCTTCATTTCAACGGTACCGCCTACATTATTGTATATTGCGCCGCCCATATTCGCGCTGCAGTTATCAATAAGACCGGAGTTGAAATAGAAGCCGCCTGCAGTTACACCAACAGCACCGCCGTTACCGCTTGCACCTGCAGTACAGTTGAGAATTTCTGCACCATCAAGGAAGGTGAAGCCTACATTACATACAGAACCGGCGTACTCAAGATTACCTCTTATCAAGGTAAGGTTTGAATAAAGATATACGGTTCCGAAATTTTCGATATGTCTGCACTTATTATTTGTATCAAAGGTTAATTCGCCATACTCTTTTGAAGTATCATTTGTACCGATTTTTACTACCATAGAATTGGTAGAATTTGTATTTGAACCGATACGAACTGCACTTATCACCTTTCTGTTCCAGGTTGCAGTACAGCTTGAGCCTGATCTTGAATCATTTTTACCGCCCGGCATTTCTCCCTTATAGGAAGAACGGATGGTAAGATTATGAGGTATTTTTACCATATATGGCTCATTAGTACTGTTATAGAAAACAAGCTCATTATCCTTTTTTGATGCATTTACGGCATCATAAAGTGTAAAATACCATTCATCAAGCTGAATGTTGTATACAGAAGCAATCTCAAAACGGATAACGGGATATGGATCGGCTTGGTCACCTGCATAATAGCTTACCGCCATTGAGTAGGAAAGATCCATTTTGTTCTGAATGATTATCTTATTTCTGTCTGTAGAAACTACGGGAGTTTTGATATAAGGCTGACAAACAACTGGATTTGATCTATAACACTAAGCCAGAATGATATCACCGCTTCCCCATTTTTCAACATCCTCAAGAAATACGGATACATTATTTATCTGGCTGATGTTTGTACACCATTTACCAAGATAAGTACCGTATGCAAGATTAACGGAAAGCTTGTTGTTATCAATATTCCATGTACCGAGTGTAGGGCTGGGCTCACGCAAACGGGTTACACCATAATCAGAGTCAACACCCATTGCAAAATGGTGGATCTGGGTATTACCCTTGAGCTCAAGAGAACCGCCGTTAAGCTCTACCATAGGATAAATCTTATCTTCGGGATTCATAGTGGTCAAAAGCACACCCGTTCCCTTATAACCTGCTTTATTTACGGGATCGGCGGCAATGGTGGTATCCATAATGATACAACCGTCTGCAATCATAAGACCACCGTCTGCCACACGGATGGCAACAGGATTTTCAACATCGGGGCAATGCGCAGAAGCATTGTCTATAAGAACATTGTTCTGTGCATAAAGATGCTTATCAAAGCCTGTATGGATATGGATCATTTCATCAAGATATCCCGGAGCACGGAGGATCTGAGTAGATACAAAGGCAAAGCCGGGCCAATGTGCGGTGAAATAATCCTGTCCCCAAACCTCACCGTCTGTGGGAACATGGTACATTTCGCATATATAGATACGAATACCCTTTACATTGTTGCCAAATACTCCAAGGCCTATATTAAGAGTTGCCCATTCAAGTGCCTTTTCTATAGTTTGGCAAATAACACCGTAAGGGTTAGCGGTTATTTCTTCCGCAGTTGCACCCCAATGGCATATGGGAGAATATGTGTCTGTTCCGGAATCATAGGAATAAATACCTGTAACATCATTACCGGAAGCGTCCTTCTGTGTGGTGTAATAAAGAACGCAGTAATCGCCTGTAGCCTCGGAAATTATAGGTGAGCCTGCAAGACCGTTGTATACAGAGCTATCCTCGCGCATTGAAGCAAGCACATCAGGTGTTAATATGTTTGCGCTTTCTTCTGCAGCTACTGAAATTTCAGCTTCTGCAATTTCGGCTGTGGCAATTTCAGGTTCGGCAGATACTTGCACTACGGATGATTCCGCAGCTTCACCGGGAAGCTCTTCTATCGCTTCTTCAATATTATTGTCTGTTCCTAAAGATACTTCTTCGGAATCTGATGTGATATAGTTTTCAACCTCATTTTCGGTTGCATAGCTTACACCAAATACACCGGTAATACCGGTAAACAGCATAAATACAGTGAGGAACAGAGATAATATTCTATTTTTCATTGTCCTTCCTCCTGTTTATTTATTTTTCTTCGGGCCAACCCTCAGCTTTTAATACATCTTCACCGTTATTGGCTGCCTGAACTGCCTGTGCAATAATATCAATTTCTGCAGTAGCACCCTGATATTCATTACCCATCTGTGTAGAAAACTCTACATTTTCGATAACAGGAAGTGTTATTTCGCCTGATTTAACAATTGCTTTGTAATAAAGCCAACCGTCATCAGAGTCGGTTACCCAATCACTGTTGGTGCTTGTTACCTTAACAAGATCACCGAAATCAATTGCATTACCGTCTTTATCCTTAACGGAAATGTTATACTTAACACGGATAAAAGCGTCTGCATCAAGATTTTTAACGGTAACTATCTTGCTTACATTGGCACCGGGTAAAACCTGAATGGGTTCTTCGGGATAATCTGTAAGCTCACCGACTTCATTTTTCTGCTGCTCTATTACCTCAATATTGAGTGAGCCTGCTGTAATAACATTACGCGCCTTATCCTCTGCTGTGAAATAGGCAACGGTGTAACCAACCACACATGCTACACACAGTATTATTGCGCTGACCAATACTATTCTTTTTGACCTCATAGTATTTTCTCTCCAATCTTCTCAAGTTTTCTTTCTATTCTGCCGTTAATAGGGCATACAGCAGTATCCCAATAGCTTTGAGATACTCTTGTATGCCCTGCACCGATATACGGTGCGGGCTACAAACCGTTTACGCGGTTAAATTTGCAAATTCAAATTATGCAAGCTCAACAAGCATTGCTGCCCAAGCTTCTGCTGCAGTTGTAGCTGCATCGTCCTGAATAGCGTATGCTGTGAAAGCAAGAGTGGTGTTCTTTGCGGAAGAAACATCGGAAACATTGGAATCAACATTAACAACATTACCTTCAAGAACGGGGTAAGCTGTTTCTGCTGCATTTTCAATGTAGTAAACACCGTCAACACCGGGAACTGCTGTCCAAGCAGAGTTTATTGCATAGGTTACATAGGAAGGAAGAGTGCTTTCAACCTTAACGAATAACCAGCATCCGTCTCCGTTAGAAGTAACGGTAACTGTAGGGTCCTTTGCGATTTTTGCACCGGGAACTACAACATAATCTTCTGTAGTTTCTTCGAGCTTGATGGAAATGCCTTCACCAACTGTAAAGGTGTTGGTAACGGTGGCGGTGGAATCATTGAGCCATGCCAATGTGCCGCAGATAGCAGCTGTGCATACTAATACAGTAGCAACTACGATAATTAAAGCTTTTTTCATTGTTCTTTCTCCTTAATATTATTTATGGGCAATTTACCCATTAAACTCAAGTTCTTTGGAATCCTGTTATTCCAAATTAAAAGTTAGCCCATGCTTCATTTGCATCAGCAAAACCGAATGCCTGAATTGCATGACCTTCAACATTGATCTGCATGTTGTTGAAGCCGTTAAGATCAGCTTCTTCCCATTCGCCGGGAATTACGATCTCTGTAAAGAGCGCTTCAAGTTCAACTGCTTCATCAAGTGCTTCAACTGTGCTGTTGTAACGGTATTCGTAAACAACAGAAGTATTATCAGCAGATACAGTTTTTCCTGCAAGTGTCCATTTTGCATCAACACCGCTGAAAATGCCGTCAAGACTATCACCAAGCTGAGCTTCGTCCATTGCATTTTCAAACACAACATTAACCATCATGCGAACATAGGACTCAACGCTGCCCTTTTCTACTGTAACAGTAGGAGCCTTGTTGTAGCTACCGCCGGGAATGATATTCTCATAGGTCTGACCGTAAACACCGTTATCATATTCTGCACCTTCTTCGTAAAGGGAGATATCAACCTTACCTACAGTAAAAGTATTCTTAACATCTGCCTGGCTTGTAAAATAAGCCACTGTAAGGCTAACGCTCACAGCAACAAGAAGAATTGCGGATACGGCAATCAATAAAGCTTTCATTCCTTTTTTCATTGAAATATACCTCCTTCTTTAAAATTTAAGCAACCTTTCGGCGTTACTTCATAATCAGGTTGTTTCCTTCTTTTTCTTTGGGAAAATAATATCGGGAAGGAAAACAAAGAGAACAAGCACCGCGCCTACGGCTATTGCCACATAGCATCCGGGCGGGGACTGTACATAATTTGCAAAGAATCCAAAGTAGGGTATGGAAAACAAAAGCCTGCCTTCTATATCGGTTTCGTTTACCCATTGTCCGTCTACCGTTTTATTTGCATCTCCCTTGGTTTGATATTCAAGAGTTCCGGGTATTTCTTCGGACTGCCTTATATCTACTATACGGTGGGTTGCAAGGGATTGGTTGAATTTAAATGTTATTGTATCTCCCTTTTTTAAATCATCGGGATCTACCGATTTTATATATATCATTGAGCCAACAGGGTATTCCGGCTCCATAGAACCTGTAAGCACCTTGAGAGGTGTTATACCAACCACCTTAACTCCTGCAATAAGAATGGCTAAAATTACCACAATTATTATAAGAATTATGCTTACGGTGTTCCAAGCATATTTTAAAATTTTCATCTGAGCACCGTTAATATCTGACATTTGAACTATTTTTAAACAAACTGTGTGTGTATTGTAACACATTTATGATTAAATTGCAATAGTTTTTTCAAAAAAATCCCATTAAATGAGAATTTAATTTAATGAGTTCAAAGGAATATTAAAGCTTGTTAATTCCATAGGCTTATTTTCACAGAGCTCACCCGGCTGGAAATACACCGTTATCGACTCGGAATCAGTAACAAACTGCTGCTTTGAGCGTTCATAAAGCACCCTTATAACCTCTTTGTCGGTTACTGTATAGTTATCCGGCTGTTCACTGATCATCGCACTTACTTGTTCAACTATCTTACTATGTATATCCTCAACCTCTTCACCGAAAAGCTCAGAAAGAGTAAAGGTATTTGCTTTATTCATATCATAATTTACACTTCCGTAGCTAAGAGTTCTTTTAACTCCGTTATCAATATAAATATGATAAAGCAATGAAACTATTCCCTTGTCATTATAAATAATTTCATAAGCATAGGCATATTCTTCGTTTGCAGTATCGGTTACCGAGGAATCGGTTCTTTTAAGATACTCGTTTGTAACCTCATCCGTTTTAAGCTCAATAAGATCATTGAGTCTCATTGCGTTTTCACCGTACTGCTCCTCTGAAAATACGGGCTTTGTTATTTTAAGTGATACCTGCGCACCGTTTTCGCGCACATGACTTTCTTTTATAACCTCTCCCGTAACCCCAACGGGTACACTTATACTTGCAGGTGCCTCGGTTTCGGCGGCAACACTTTCCTTTGATTCGGTATTCTTGGTCTTTTCCGCTTCAATCTTTACATATTTTTCGGTATCAGGAGCTTCTGTTTCTTCGGTCTTTGTATCATTTTCGGTGTTATTCTGTCTGTCCGGAAGTAAAAAGATGAAAGCACAAAGCACACCTAAAACCAATAACAGCAAAATAACATACAGAATTCTGTTCTTTTTTGCGGTTTTATTCTTTAAAGCACTCATATAATACTCCTATTTGATAAAATCAAATTCAAAATCGTAAATACTTACGGTGTCACCGTCATCACAGCCTTTTTCTTCAAGAGCTTTGATAACTCCGTTGTTTTTGAGAACCTTTTGGAAATATGAAAGTGATTCGTAATCGTCAAAGTTTACAGAACCCATCACCTTGTACAGCCAATCCGCTTCAACGATATAAACTCCGTTTTCATTTCTTATTTCAACATCACGGTTGCCGTCATCAAGAATCTCAGGCTCAACATAGGTGCTTTCAAACACCTGTGTGGGAGGAAGCAATGCAAGACGGTCCCATACCATAGAAACAAGCTTGTCTATATTTTCTCTTGTTACAGCAGAAACATATATAAGCTCCCAGCCGTTTTCTCTCACATATTCCTCAAACTCTTCTATATCAACCAATTCCTCATCTATCATATCCGCCTTATTGGCACATATTATCTGCGGACGGTCGGCAAGAGCCTCGCTGTAATTAACAAGCTCATTGTTGATAAGCTCTATATCGTCAATAGGATCATTACCGCACATACCCGAAATATCAACCACATGGATAAGCAAACGGCATCTTTCAACATGGCGCAAAAATTCATGTCCCAGGCCTGCACCTTCGCTTGCACCCTCTATGAGTCCGGGAATATCTGCGGCAATAAAGCCGTCATTTTCCCTTACCTTAACCACACCGAGATTGGGTGAAAGGGTTGTAAAATTATAATTACCTATTTTGGGACGGGATGCGCTTATTACAGAAAGAATAGAGGATTTACCCACATTGGGAAGTCCCACAAGACCTACATCTGCAATCATTTTAAGCTCAAGTGCTATTTCCTTTTCGTCTCCCTTTATACCGCTTTTTGCAAATCTGGGGATCTGACGGGTAGGAGTAGCAAAATGCTTATTTCCCCATCCTCCTCTGCCGCCGCGGCATACGGTGAATTCATCACAGTCACTCATGTCCTTGATTATGGCACCTGTTTCGGCATCCTTTATAAGGGTTCCTCTGGGAACAAGAAGCACAAGATCCTCACCGTTTGCACCGTGCCACTTACTGCCTCTGCCGTCTCCGCCGTTTTCTGCCACAAACTTTCTTCTGTACTTGTAATAGAGAAGGGTTGTTGCACCCTCGTCTATTTTGAAAATTATAGATCCTCCGTTGCCGCCGTCTCCACCGTCGGGACCACCCTTTGCAACATATTTTTCGCGGTGGAAGGATACGCATCCGTTGCCGCCGTCTCCTGCTTTACAATAAATTTTAACTCTGTCAAATATCATTTACTTCACCATCTCAAGAAATTCTTCTTCATTTATTATCTTAACACCTAAGCTCTGCGCCTTTGTAAGCTTGCTTCCAGCTTCTTCACCGCAAAGAAGATATGTTGTTTTTTTGGAAACACTTCCCGATACCTTACCGCCGTTTGCTGTAATAATATCGCTTGCCTCATTTCGTGTCATTGTGGGCAGAGTTCCCGTTAAAACAAAGGTCATGCCCTCAAATTTACTGCTTTGGTTCTCTGCGGATTCGTATACGGTAACAACACCCGCATTTTTAAGTCTTTGGATTATCTCCTTTGTTTTCTCATGTGAAAAATAGTTTACTGTATTTGCTGCCGATATTTCACCTATATCCTCAACCTTGCAAAAATCTTCTGCTGTTAATGTATAGTATTGATCAATATCATTGAATTTTTTTGCTATAGACTGTGCCGCCTTTTTACCTATCTGGCGAATACCGAGGGCATAAAGCAAAGAGTCAAGACCTCTTTTTTTGGACTCTTCTATGGCTGCAATAAGATTCTGCGCCGATTTTTCACCCATTCTTTCTAAATTCTCTATATCCTTTTGGTCAAGGTAATAGAGATCTGCCACATCCCGTATAAGTCCTTCGTTATAGAGTACTTCAACAATTGCCGGTCCCATTCCGTCTATATTCATGGCATCGCGGGAGGCAAAATGCTCTATATTACGAAGTGCCTGGGCAGGGCATGCAAGATTGGTACAGCGGTATGCCGCCTCCCCCTCTTCGCGGTATATCTTTTCACCGCAGGAAGGACAGGTATCCGGGAAATTAAATTCCTTAACCTCTTCCCTCTTTTTTTCGTTTACCGAAACAATTTCGGGAATAATATCTCCCGCCTTCTGCACCGTTACATAATCTCCTATATGAATATCCCTTTCACGGATAAAATCAAGATTATGCAGCGTTGCCTTTGATACTCTTGAACCCGCAATGAACACAGGCTCCAGAATAGCCAATGGAGTAAGCACTCCTGTTCTGCCCACATTTATCTGAATATCAAGCAGCTTTGTTTCCTTTTGCTCAGGCGGGAATTTATATGCCACCGCCCATTTTGGGGTACTTGTGTTTTCCCCTGTTTCGATTCTTCTTGCAAGATTATTCATCTTTATAACAGCACCGTCTATATCAAAGGGCAGGCTGTCTCTTGAATTACCGTATTCCTTTACGGTCTCGATTATCTTTTCAATGCCCTTTACCGTTTTATGACCGTATACGGTTTTGAATCCCTGCGTGGCAAGAAATTCAAGGCTTTGATCATGGTTTTCAAACTCTATAGCCGATTCCTGAACATTGAAAATAAATATATCAAGATTTCTTTTTGCCGTTATTTTTGAATCAAGCTGACGCAATGAGCCTGCTGCCGCATTTCGGGGATTTGCAAAAAGCACCTCTCCCTCTGCTTCTCTTTGAAGGTTAAGTTTTTCAAAGGCGGCTCTCGGCATATACACCTCACCTCTTACGATAAGATGCTCCTTATATGGGATCTCTAAAGGAATACTGCGTATGGTTCTTATGTTTTCAGTAACATTTTCACCCGTTATTCCGTCACCTCTGGTAGCACCCAGAACCAATTTACCCTTTTCATAGGTAAGACCTACAGAAAGTCCGTCTATCTTATATTCAACCGAATATTCGTCATTTTCGTCTATCTTAGCGATAAAATCAGAAAGCTCCTCATAGGAAAATACATCCTGCAGACTTCCCATTTTAACAGGATGAGTAACCTTTTCAAATTTATCAAGAGCCGCACCGCCTACCCTAACGGTAGGTGATGTATCACTTGCATACTGAGGATACTGCTTTTCAAGTTCAACCAAACGGTAAAACATCCTGTCATATTCATAATCGGATATTTCGGGGGCATCATTTTCATAATACAGCCTTGAATGATATCTCAACGCTTCTCTTAATTGCTCTATTTCCTTAATTATCTGTTCCATTAGATCTCTCCTTGGTTAATAACATATTATATCATATTATTTATATAATTTCAAGATTTAACAGCTATATTTTAAAATGCGGCATTTAAACATGAAAAATGTTTAAATGCCGCATTTTATTTTTATTTAGCAAAAAATTATTACAAATTATCAATATCAGCCTGGCTTACAAGCTTAACACCGTTTTCTTCAAGTAATTTGCTTACTGCCTCATTGTCTTCAACACGGAAAACAACATAGGCATACTGCTTGGAGATGGTAATAAATGCATACATATACTCGATATCCACACCGTTATCGGTAAGGATGCGAACAACCTGAGAAAGGTTACCTGCGGTATCGCTTACACAAACAGCTACAACCTCATTTATTGTTACCATGCAGTTTGCATTTTTCAATGCCGCCGCCGCTTTCTCCGCATCGGATACCACAAGGCGGAGAATTCCGAAATCCTGTGTATCCGCAAGAAGCATTGCGCGGATATCAACACCTGCACCCGAAAGTGCTTCGGTTATTTCAACAAGTGTACCCTTTTTGTTTTCTACAAATACGGAAAGCTGTTTAATTGCCATTATATATTCCTCCTTTAGCTTTTATAACCAAGTTCAAAAGCCTTCTTGTTAAGCTCAACAAATGCAGGCTTAACTGTTGCTTCTATTGCACTTATCCACTTTTCATAAGGAATCTCTGTATGCTTTGCAAGACGCCCCATAAGAACTATATTAACCGCCTTTGAGCTGCCTGCTTCGTTTGCAAGGGCAAGGGCATCAAGCTTGTCTACCTTTACACCCTTTGCTTCAACCTTATCAAGGATATCATAAGGATAATCTGCCGCACCGATAATTACGGGCATGGGATCTATCTGCTGAGTATTTACAACAAGTGTTCCTCCCTGTTTGAGAGAGCTTATATATCTTGCACCCTCAAGCTTTTCAAAGGATACTATATAATCCGCCTCGCCCTCGTCGATAATGGGAGAATAAACCTTTTCACCAAAACGCACATAGGTAACAACCGAGCCGCCGCGCTGACTCATTCCGTGAACCTCGGAAACCTTAACATCATAGCCCTCACCCATAAGGAGCTTGCCTAAGAGCTTACTTGCCAAAAGCGATCCCTGACCGCCTACACCTACTATCATTACATTTGTTGTTTTCATATTATTCACCCACCTTTTCAATTGCATCAAAGTGGCAGAGCTGCATACAAACATCACAGCCTACACAGAGGGTTGGATCAATTGAAGCCTTGCCGTTATGCATGCTGATTGCAGGGCAGCCAAGCTTCATACAAGCCTTACAGCTCTTACATTTATCATTATTTACCACAAGAGGCTTCTTTGCTTTAACATATTTAAGAAGAACACAGGGACGGCGGGAAATGATAACAGAGGGCTCCTCTGCCGCTAATTCTTCCTTTAAAACCCTGTCACATTCCTTGAGGTCATAGGGATCCACTACCGCTACTCTGTTAATTCCGAGGGCGCGGCAAAGTGCTTCAAGATCTACCTTTGCGGCAACATCTCCTTTAAGGTTATAGCCGGTTGTGGGGTTCTGCTGATGACCTGTCATACCCGTAATAGAGTTATCAAGGATGATTGTGGTTGTATTTGAAGCGTTATAGCTTACATTAACAAGTCCTGTCATACCCGAATGCATAAAGGTGGAATCACCAATAACGGCAACTGTCTTCTTTGCCTTTTCGGGATCAGCCTTTGTAAAGCCGTGAGCACCCGAAACGGAAGCACCCATACAGAGTGTCATATCCATAGCACAAAGAGGAGGCTGTGCGCCAAGGGTATAGCATCCGATATCACCAAGAACCGTGCACTTGTTCTTTGCAAGGGTATAGTAAATACCTCTGTGAGGACAGCCTGCACACATCATGGGAGGACGAACGGGAATATTTTCATCAAGAGCAACCGACTTATTATCAAATACACCGAGTGCCTTTGCAACGGTTTTCTGAGTAAATTCACCCAAAAGACTGAAAAGATTCTTACCCTCTACATCCACACCGATGGTTTTGCAATGGTTTTCGATAATGGGATCAAGCTCCTCAACAACTATTACACGCTTTACAGATTTTGCAAAATTTTTGATAAGCTCTACGGGGAGGGGATTGAGCATACCCAATTTAAGTACACTTACCTTATCTCCAAGAACTTCCTTAACATACTGGTATGAGCTTCCTGCAGTGATGATACCAATTTCATCATCACTTCCCTTTTCAACACGGTTGATATAATCGCCCTCTGCCAATTCAACAAGATCAAGAGTTCTCTTTTCCACTATGGGATGACGCTTGATTGCCTTTGCGGGCATCATTATGTATTTATCCATATCCTTTACATAGGGCTTATCGGCAACCTCGGCTCTTTCACCGAGAGTTACTATACTTTGAGAGTGAGCAATACGGGTGCAGGTACGGAAAAGAACGGGGGTGTCATACTTTTCGGATATCTCGTATGCCTTTTTGATAAACTCGATAGTTTCCATTGAATCACTTGCTTCAACCATAGGAATCTTTGAAGCGATTGCATGGTGACGGGAATCCTGCTCATTCTGTGAGGAATGCATACCGGGATCATCCGCAACACATATAACAAGACCTGCATTAACACCTGTATAACCCATTGTAAAGAGGGGGTCCGCTGCAACATTAAGACCAACATGCTTCATGCAGCAGCAGGAACGCTTACCCGAAAGGGATGCACCAAAAGCAACCTCCATTGCAACCTTTTCGTTGGGTGCCCATTCTGCATATATTTCATCATACAATGCCGCAAATTCGGTGATTTCGGTGGAGGGTGTTCCGGGATAGCTGGATACAAAGGAACAGCCTGCTTCAAAAAGACCTCTGGCAACAGCGGCATTACCGATCATAAGTTCTTTATTCATTGTATTTCTTCCTTTACTGATTTTCGTTTCTTAAATCTACAATTCTCTTTGCCTTGCCCTCATAACGCTTGATTGTTTTGGGAGCAACAAGTACAACCTTTGCTGTTATACCAAGTACGGTTTTAAGTTTAGCTATAGCCATCTGGCGAAGCTCGTCAAGCTTCTTGTAATTTTCAAGAAGTCTTTCATCGGTTATCTCAATTCTTATCTCAAGATAATCGGTATAGTTCTTACGGGTAAGAACAAGCTCGTAGTGAGGAGAGATACCCTCGATGTTTGCCATAACGCTTTCGATCTGTGAGGGGAATACATTAACACCGCGGATCTTGAGTATATCGTCACTTCTGCCGCTTACCTTATCCATTCTTGCATGGGTTCTGCCGCACTTACATTCGTCATAGGTTAGCTTGGTTATATCCTTTGTACGGTAACGCAGCATCGGAATACCCTCTTTTGTAAGCGTGGTAACAACAAGCTCACCGTATTCGCCTTCGCCCTTGCGCTCACCTGTTGTGCTGTCTATAATTTCGGGAAGGAAGTGATCCTCTGCAAAGTGAAGACCGCAACGGTACTGACATTCACCAGAAACACCGGGGCCCATAAGCTCGCTCATACCGTAGTTATCGGTGGAGAAAAGACCAAATCCCTTTTCTATCTTATCACGGAGCTCGTTTGTACATCCCTCTGAACCGAAAAGACCGATACGGAGATTAAGTTCGTCATTTGTAATACCCATTTCATGGGCAACCTCGCTCATATACATTGCGTAGGAGGGGGTGGATACAAGAACAGATGCACCGAAATCCTTTAATATCATAGCCTGCTTTTCGGTGTTACCGGATGAGATCGGAATAACCGCACAGCCTATCTTTTCAAGGCCGTAGTGCAAGCCGAGAGCACCTGTGAAAAGACCGTAGCCAAAAGATATCTGCGCCACATCCTCACCTGTTACGCCAACTGCCATACAAAGTCTTGCAACACAGTCACTCCAGTTATTTATATCATTTTTTGTATAACCTACTACGGTAGGCTTACCTGTTGTACCGCTGCTTGCATGAATTCTTACTATATCCTTCATGGGTGCACCGAAAAGACCGTAGGGATAATTATCTCTTATATCACTCTTATTGGTGAAGGGTATGTACTGAATATCGGAAAGAGATTTTATCTTTTCCGCGCTAACTCCTGCTTCACCAAGTCTTTTTGCATAAAAGGGGACATTTTTGATGCAGTAATCAACTATATACTTTAATCTTTCAAGCTGTAATTCCTCGATTTTTTTACGAGGCATTGTTTCTATATCCTTTTGAAAAAACATCATATTACCTTTCTGTTTTTATATTATTTATATAAATTATTTATTTTTAAGAGAATGCTTAACGCTGACTGTTATTCTTTGGTCATAGCAGCTGAAGATATCGTCAACCTCTTTTTTATCCATTTTGGGAGTGATAAAAGTAACTACGGGAACAAGCACAAGTCCGCAAAGCATGGCAAGTACACCCGCATTCAGGGGTGAATTGAGCATGGGAGTTATAAAGGTTGTGCCGGTGAACTGGCAGATAAAGTTACAAAGCATGAATACCGAACCGAAAATAAAGGAAACGGCAACCGAAGCCTTGGAGGTTTTTCTCCAGTAAAGACCGTAAAGGAAGGGCGCAAGGAAGCTGCCTGCCAAAGCACCCCAGGAAACACCCATAAGCTGTGCGATAAATGCAAAGCCGTAAATATCCTGAAGTATTGCAATTACTGCTGAAACTATAATAAAGAATGCTACAAAGCATCTTAATGTTATCATCTTTTTCTTTTCCCCAAACTCTTTTTTGGTTAAGGGAGCAATAAGATCAAGGGTTATTGTGGAGGAGGAGGTAAGCACCAATCCGGAAAGGGTGGACATTGATGCGGAAAGCACCAATATAAGTACTATACCGAACATTACATCACTGTTAAGGGCTTTGATCATATTAGGTACAATAGAATCGTAGCCGCCTACGGGAGTTCCGTCTGCCGATGCGGTTGCAAAGAGTCTGCCGAAACCGCCGAGGAAGTAGCAGCCGCCTGCCACTACAATTGCAAATACCGTTGAAATGATGGTTCCCTTGCTTATATCGGATTCACTCTTGATAGAATAGAACTTACCAACCATCTGGGGAAGTCCCCATGTACCGAGGGATGTGAGAAGAACCACCGATATAAGACCGATAAAATCGGGACCGAAGAAGGATGTAAATGCACCGTTTTGATTTGCGGTCTGCTCGGTTGTGATTTGTGAAAGTACCTCTACGCTTCCGTTAAGGCCGCCATTTTGGTTAAGCACCATAACCACTACCGCTGCAATGCCGCAAAGCATTATGATACCCTGAATAAAATCGTTGATTGCTGTTGCCATATATCCGCCAACAATAACATACACAGCGGTAAGAACAGCCATGATAATTACACACCATGCATACTGTACACCGGGAAATGCAGTAGTGAAAAGACGGGAAAGACCGTTAAAAAGTGATGCGGTGTACGGTATAAGGAAAAGGAATACTATAACAGATGCCGCGATGCGAAGCCCCTTTGATTTGAATCTCAGGCCGAAAAAGTCGGGCATCGTTTTGGAATCCAGAGCCTGTGTCATAACTCTTGTTCTTCTTCCAAGCACGCTCCAGGCAAGAAGTGAACCGATAAATGCATTGCCGAGTCCGATCCAGGTGGATGCCATACCAAACTTCCAGCCAAACTGACCTGCATAGCCAACGAAAATTACCGCGGAAAAATAGGATGTTCCGAAAGCAAATGCAGTAAGCCACGGACCAACGCTTCTTCCGCCGAGAACAAAGCCGTTTACATCGGTTGCCTTTTTACGGCAATATACACCGATTCCTACCGTAATTGCAAAAAATATAAAAAGAAAAATCAATTTTATTGCCATAAAATAAATAACCTCCGCAATGATTTACAAATTTATGTTGATTTTATATATATTACAAATTAAAATGTTATTATCAAAGGAAAGGATGCAGAAAATGATAATTGATTTTCACACTCACAATTTTCCCGATAAAATAGCACAACGCACTATTTCCCTGCTTGAATCCCATGGTACAAAGGCGAATACAAACGGTACGCTTCAAGGTTTAAAGGATTCTATGAAGGATGCAGGAATAGATATTTCAGTTGTTCTCCCCGTTATGACTGCGGCTAAACAGTTTGATACGGTTAATGCCTATGCAAAGGAGTGTACCAATAAGGACGGAATAATCTCCTTTGGCGGTATTCATCCCGATTGCGAGGATCCAAAAGAAAAGCTAAACCAGATCAAGTCATCAGGTTTAAGGGGAGTTAAGATACACCCCGATTACCAAGGTACCTTTATAAATGACGAAAGATATATCCGCATTATAAAGCATTGTGTTGATCTTGAGCTTTATGTTGTAACCCACGCAGGTCTTGATCCCGCATTTCCTGATGTTATCCGCGCAACCCCTGAGCTAATACTTGATATGTATAATAAGGTTTACAACGGTAAAGAGCCAAAAAAAGCAAATATAATTTTAGCTCATTTAGGCAGCCTTGACGAAACAGATAAGGTGATAGAAATGCTTGCAGGAAAGCAATTTTATCTTGATACCGCCGTTATGCTTGATCGCATTGATCACCAAAAGATCATTTCTCTTATAAGAGCACACGGCTCGGATAAGATCCTTTTTGCAACAGATTCTCCCTGGGCACCGCAGAAAAAGTTTGTTGAAATACTTTGCAGTATGCCGCTTACAGAAGAAGAAAAAGATAATATTCTTTATAAAAATGCTAAAAGAATACTAAATATTTAATTTTATGTATAATGAAATTATGATACCATATTTTATTAAATATTTCAATATAATTTTAATATTTTCTTTAATTATTTTTTAATATTTTCTGTAATTATTTTTTTAGTTTATCGGGCAAAGTCCGATAAAGCGATATAAATCCCCTACGGGGTGTAGGGGGTTATATCGCAAACGAACGAAGTGAGGTTATATTGCTACCCAAGGTTATATCGCGTTTGCCTCGGCAAACATATCGCTAACAAACGGTATTTATAAGCCTATATGTCTTAAAAAATGCGAAAAGTTTCCGCAAAAAAGCCTTCCCTGTGTTTGTGGCACATTTCGTTAATTTGCGAACAAGATATATCGTTACATCAAACCTCAAAATAAATTAAGTTTGTGGAAGATTAAAGAGATAAAACTGTTCACAACACAAAAATCTCCCGTTTTTTCGGGAGATTTTTGATTATATCACTTTATATTATCATAACTCATGAATATCTTTGCTGCCTGGGCTCTTGTTACTGTCATTTGGGGCGAAAGAACTTTTTTAGATGAATCTGTTGATCCTAAAAGTCCCGCACCTATTGCCCATGCGCAGGCATCGGTTGCCCAATTGCTTACAGATGATGCATCGATAAACTCTGTAAGGTTTGCTTTAGCGTCTACATTGACAGAGTTCTTTTCGGCATATCTGTAGAACATTGTTGCAAGCTGTTCACGAGTCATTTCCTGACTAACGCCAAATTTCGTACCATCACCGACACCGTTTACATAGCCTTCTTTGTTAGCCCAGATTACAGATGGGCCGTACCATGAATTCACATCAACATCATTGAATTCTGTTGATTTGTAATCGGAGAGTTCTGCACCCGCAACTCTTGCAAGGATAACAACAAACTGTTCCCTTGTCAATTTTCCGTTCGGGTTAAACTTATTATTACCGATACCGGTTATATACCCCTTTTCCGAACAGTAACTTACACCTTCTGCATACCATGTATTTAACGGTACATCAATAAATACGGTACTGTTCTTTTTTGGAAGTGTTTTGGTTTCAAGAACTACCGTACATACTGTGCAATACTTTATCTCTTTACCTTCTTGGGTTGCTGTTGGTTCAACTACTACCATCCACTTTTCTTTGTGAGCTTTAGAAATACTTTTTGTATAATTGTTTCCGCATTCACATAAATAAAGCATTATTCCTTCATTTTCGCATGTTGCTTCGGTTAAAACAGATTCTTTGTAATTATGTTTTCCCGTACTTGTTCCCGCTGCTGTAACAGTATCTGTTGTTCCGCAACCGTTATCACAGTATGCTGTTTTTGTTCCGTCCTTTAAACATGTGGCATCGTTGTTATATTTATATATAGTGAAGCTATGAGAAGCAATGTTTGGAATATTTTCTGTTTTGAGCACAATATTACATACCTTGCACTTTAGTATCTTTTTTCCGGATTCGGTACAACTTGTTTGCTTTACTGTTTCCCATTCACCTTCAATGTGACCGTATGCAGATTCCGTTATAACATCTGTAGCATCACATCTGTCACACTTTGCGGTCTTTGTTCCGTCTTCTATACAGGTTGCATTACTATCAATTATATAATTTGTAAATGCATGACCAATAGGATCAAGAATCAGATTTTCTTCAGGGAACATTATACCACAGATCAAGCAGTATCTTTTTTTGATACCTACCTCTTCACAGGTAGGGAAAGTGGTATACCAACCCTTGCTATGTTTTTCGGGATCAGCAGGAATTACTTTTTCTTCTGCGGGAAGTCCGCATTTTGTACAAAGGTTAACTTCTTTACCTTCGTTTGCACAGTTGGGATCAACTGCTACTGTCCATTCGCCAACGGGATTGTGTTCGCCAACAGTAGGAATAGCCTTGGTTTCAAATACCTTACCGCATGCCTTACATGTGTAAGAATCTACACCTTCGTAACCACAGTCAGGCTCTTTTGTTACTACCCATTCCTTTTCGGTATGATAGCAAGCGGGTTCGCCCTTCCATGTAGAAGGAGTCTTGGTGTTGATCTTCTTGATAACGATATCTGTACCGTGAGTCATACCGGAATCATTGATACCGGTTACACCAACTGTAAGATAACCCTGACCTGCTTCTTTAAGA
>JAFYPJ010000138.1 GCA_017547545.1 Clostridia bacterium
CCGAGACTACAAAGCACAATTATTCTTACCCGAAAATATAAACAAACGCAGCTTATTATCACACTCTGAGCAGTTTGAGTTTATCAAAAATCTGCTCGGTAGTGATGATCTGCAACAAACATACGATACCCATTGGGAGAAACCGCCTGAAGAGGATCCCGAACGATATCTCTCCACCAAGGAATACTGTTATTTTGACATATATGACAGATACGGCAAAATGTTTGAGCTTTGCAAAGTATTGGGAGTCAGCAATATATATGATATTGGTTGTGAAAAGATAAACCAATCTTTTATGCTCGTAACAGAAAAGGATATATCATATACCGGTATGGATACGAGGTTCGAATTAATCGACTGGCTTGAAGAGGATAAAACCACCAACAACTACTATCATTATTTCACAAGTAATACTCCCCCGTCATTTAACGATGGAAGAATAAGCTTTATAAAAGGAATCTACCCCGACACCTCATTCGATTTGAAAAGCAACAATATAGCAATTGCCTCATGTTCTCTTACAATGTGCCAAGGCAATGAAAGCATCAATAAAGCAATTAAAGCCTTGACTTGTGATTTTGACAGAATATTATTTAACCCGCCCTTACGTGACGGTGATTATGAAGCATGGGTAAATGCAGATTGGTCTCAATATGAAATTCGCCCTGTTGAATACGGCGGCTTCATTTTTGCAACAAGATATCCGCAGGACTTTGACAAGCTTAAAGAAAAATATCCCCTTGACGAGGATGGTATATATGATACGTGTATAAACCATTTTATCAAGGGTGCGCTCAAAGTGCTCAAAGAAAGCTATTACACAGATTGGATAAAGTATAAGGAAAATAATAATGATAGAAATAGTATTTGATAAGATAACAAAGATAAGCATGCAATCTCTACGAGAAAAAACAGGTAAATTAAAGGATATTTACTGTTTTGGTGAATCCGAAAATATAGGGCCGATTGGTGAAGCTTGGTTTAATAACCGTTTCAGCTATCTTACAAAGATGCATAACGCGTGGGAGCTTATGTATAAAAAAATACATAATGACAGCTACTATGAATATCAGTATGAGCCCTTTCGCCAAAGAATAGATGAGGTAGAAGCTGATACCGTTAAGGTTACCCAACTTTTGAAAAAGGGCGAACCCATGCGTATTTGGATGGGGAATATGCCTCACGCACTCTGCGGCCTTGCATACCTTTGTTATGCTGCAAGAAATTCTGATTCAAAATTCTATATCGTATACTGCCCTACCGACAGAAAATTTGACAAATACGGCAACACCAGTTGGGCAAATTTAAATATTGATCAACGTATACCCTATGCAGATTGTATGGAGGAATTTTCCTTGGACGAGCGCCGTACCTACAGCGAGCTTTGGCAAATATTAAAGGAGGAAAACTCAAACCTGCGCATTGTAAACGACGGAACTATAATATCCGTTCCCGACGATCATTTTGATAATGATATAAAAGCGATCATGGATAAAGGATATAAAACATATACCGCACTTTTAGGTAATTTAGAAAACCTTCTCCCCGAGTATATCCCCCATGATTGGATATACTACCGCATTGAGGTTTTGGAACAGGGTGTTGACAATATACTCCCTATGCCTTATGATGTATATGATGCCCATAATCTCTGCAGTAATAACAGAGATGCTCTCTCAAGGGTTAATGAATGCGGTTGCTTTTACTGCCAAAGGATATTTGATCCAAAGGAAATATATGAATATTTACCGAACTCTAACGATGCCTTCTGTCCCCATTGCGGTATAGATTCCGTTATTCCCCAAAATGATAAATACCCCGTAACACCGCAGTTTTTAAAGCTGATGAACGAATATTGGTTCCAAATGGGAAACAAATGGCATATCTAAGCGGCAAGTTGCCGCCACCATGATCGGGCATGAAATTAGCGTTACCGCAAATTAAGTGCCCGAAATAATTGATTATAAAAAAGGCATCAAATGAACTATATCAAAAGAGAAAGCAACAAGTTTATATGTGAATACACATATCCGAATTCGGTTATACGCTCGGAATATACCCAAGGTGAATATTCTCCGGAGCTTGACCGCGATGAAAAGGGTGAGTTGCGCTTTTATATGCAAAACGGAAATGTTATAACATATAAGATGTATATCAACTATACATACGTAAGGCAGTTCGGCATTACCGTAGATACGGCGGCGCTCATGTTTTTTATTCCCTCATGGGAGGGTAATTTAAAGGCCTATTCCCTGCGCACGGGCAAGGTATGGTGGCGTTCAAATGTTAAAAAAGCAGGCAAAGTGTTTCACTATATGAATTCCGTTATCTGCTTATCAAACTATAATACCTTATATAAGCTGAATATTGAAAACGGCAAGGTAATAGCAAAGAAAAAGGTTACAAACGTATTTGATATTTCCTATTCTTATCTGCTTTGCTTATCCCCTGCGGGCAAATGGGAGATAATTTTAAAGGATGATCTTTCGGTCATACAAAGCTTTGAGGATAAGGATATAACCGCTTTGCCTTTAGCGGATGTATTTGTTTATGAAAGCTCACTTTACTTGCTTGAATCAAGCTGTGATGATTTGGGTTATATTCAACACAGAATAAAAAAGCATAGCCTGAATCTTGATAACAGAGTTACAGAGGACAATATGGCAAAAGATATTTCCGAAAGCAGAGTTGAAACTATAAGAAAACTATACGGAGATATAATATGAATTCATTGGAACAAATTTTATATTTAATAAAACATTACCGTATGGGTGAATACAAACCCTTTGATTACGCCTCGCAATTGGCAAATATATATTATATACATAATGACGGTTCTATCAACGGCAAAACAAAGGATGTTCTTTTCGAGCTTGCCCAAACGGCAGACCGTTTTTCGGATAACGAAGATGATCTTGCTTTACCCGGCTCTCCCTTTAACAATATAAACAAATTAAACGAAGCAACCGAAAGAGTATATAAAACTCTTTTTAAATAATATAGAGGTAAAAAATGCGCACGTATTTAGAAAAGTTCAATTTAGTCAGCGAAGTTAATGAAATGAGATTCGTACGGGATCTTAAAATGACCTGCTATTCAACGGTATATCCCTTCAAGATATTTGATGATGACAGAATTGACCTTACCTTTGAGCCTATAACTATATTTTACGGAAGTAACGGCTCGGGCAAATCAACGCTTTTAAATATTATTGCCGAAAAAACAAGGGTGAGAAGAAATGCATCCTTTAATTCAAGCGCCTTCTTTTCCGATTACGTTGAACGCTGTTCCATGAAAACAAGGGGCATACCTATGGAAAGCCGCATAATGACAAGCGACGACGTTTTTGACTACATACTTGATGTCAGAAATTTAAACCGAGGCGTTGACAACAAAAGAAACGAATATATTGATGAATACATAAGCTACAAAGGCGATAGAGACAAACCGTTTTTGCTTAATTCTCTTAACGAATTTGACGAATGGAAAAAGGCGCACCTTATAAGAAGCGGCAAGCAAAGCGCTTCATCTTTTGTTCGCCAAAACATGAATAATAATATTGATATGCATTCCAACGGCGAAAATGCAATGAAATATTTTATTGATACCATTCAGAATGATGCGTTATATCTTTTAGACGAGCCTGAGAACAGCCTTTCGGTGGAATATCAGTTAAAATTAAAGGTGTTTTTAGAGGATTCGGCAAGATATTTTAACTGTCAGCTTATAATCACCACACACTCTCCCGTTCTTCTTTCGATGAAGGGTGCAAAGGTATATGACCTTGACAGCGATCCAATCGAACCAAAAAAATGGACAGAACTTGATAATGTAAGGCGATATTTTGATTTCTTTGAAGAGCATAGAGAGGAATTTTTTTGAATAATGGATTTTCAAATTCTTATCAATAAAATGAAAGAAAACGGTATTTGCTTTCAAAAAGGTTTAAGCGACTCTGAGATAGACAGAATTGAAAATATATATGATATTCTCTTACCTTCTTCTCTGCGAAACTTTTATAAATACGCTCTGCCTATAGGCAAAAACTTTCCTAAATGGAATGATTTCTCCAATGAAAATATAAATTTCATAAAAGAACGCATGTATCTCCCTTATAAATGGATTTCAAGTGACATTATGTGGTGTAAAGCTCTTTGGGAAATAAAAGATGCGCCTAAGCTTATACCCATATATTCTCACAGATATATGCCGATAATAAACCACCCCGATCCGCCTGTATTTTCAACCGTAGGCAGAGATACAATATGGTACGGTAAAAATTTGAGGGAATATTTTTATAACGAATTTATACGGGAATATAATTGTGTAACCGATTACATACCTTATGTCCCCCTATGGAGTGAAATAATTAGAAATAACAAATAGCACATAATTTTGAAGTTATGTGCTATTTGTATATTATTTAGGTATAATTACTCAATTTTATATTGACAATTTATGAATTTTAGTATATAATTACTACTGTTATGTGATGTTTTAACAATTATAACATTAAAAGGAGGAAACATGTCAATGGCAAAGAGAATCACATCATTAATTTTAACCGTAATTATGTTAAGCGGTGTTTTCGCTTTCCAAACTCCTGTATTTGCGAACGAAAGCTGTACAATAGCTTTTGACGCAAACGGTGGAACCGGTATAGGAGTTCCCGAAAACATAACGGTTGATGCAGGAACCATAATCAACCTTCCCGCAGCCACTCCCACAAAACCGGGTATGGTATTTATGGGTTGGGCATTTTCACAAGAACAGGCAGATGTGGGTGATATCACCTATGCTGCAGGTACAACACCACAGATCTTGGTAAACAATAGTGCTACTCTTTATGCCTCCTATGCATATTCGGTAGTCCTCAATCACGGTAACCGCGGTTGGGGTAACGGTGCTTACCAGCTTTATAAATATCCCGGAAAAGACCTTGACCTTTTCCATAAAAAAGACCTTATCCATGCAAATTACGGCATGCTTCCCGGTGCAAACGGTGAAACTACCAATTTAATGGTATTCATGGAATGGAATACATCCCAAACCTATAACGGTAAGGGTAACGGAATCGGATACCATGAAAAATATACCACAAATGCATCAACTACCCTTTACTGTATTTGGGGAAATCCGATATCCTATAATGCAAACGGCGGTACCTTCCCTGCAACAGGAACAGACAGACAGTCTAAATATGTTATAAACTGGAGCTTGCAAATTCATGACGATACCAATTTCGGTTTGTTTGATTTTCCCGGAGAAGAAAACTCCCCCACAAAGCCGGGCTGTCGTTTAGTTACAAATGATGCAGGCGAAACAGTTTATGCAAGAGTATTTTTAAACGGAAATATATATCGCCTTGAAAGTAAGGATACATGGCTTGATATGCCTATATTCAACGGTCCCGGTTACAAATGGGAAGATTTCTACACCTATATTCTCCCCATAGATGAAAGAGCTCTTGAGCTGTATGCAATATGGGAGCCCTCCGTTACATATAAGGCAAACGGCGGCGAAGGTTCCGATATAGTTGAATATATGGAACATGTTGGTCCCACACTTTTCAGCTATGCAGATTATACAATACTTAACAACAGCTTTGAAAACGATGCAGATTTCCTCGGCTGGAACACCAAGCCTGACGGAAGCGGTGAAAGCTATTCCGCAGGTGATGTTATTACAGGCTATAATACAAGTGAACCTATAATTCTTTATGCTCAATGGGATACCACAAGCGCACATACAAAGGAATACACCGTATCCTTTAATGCTATGGAGGGTTATCTCCCCTATGAAAAGCAATCCTATGATATAGCATATGCAGAAAGCTATGCAGATGCTTTTGAGCATCCCGTACCTGCAAGATCGGGATACCTCTTTAAGGGTTGGTACAACGAAGAAACAGAATCATATTTGAATTATGATAAAGAAGCATACTCTTTAAATCACAGTACTGCATTTAATGCTGTATGGGAACGCCATGATAATCATTACCTTGAAACATTCAGAGTAGATTCTACCTGTATAACAGAAGGTAACTATACCGCTTCCTGCTACGCATGCAATTATTATAACACCATTGTATACGATAAGGTAGGTCATACCTTTACTGATTGGAATTATACAGGGGATGCAAATAATGTTAAAAGATATTGCAGCCTCTGCGGATGCAGTGAAGATAACGAAATACCGCCATCGGTAAATCAACAGATCATCGCTTATATCAATAAGAGCGTTGCATACAAGGATGTAGATTTCCCCTACATAGATGTTCTCAATTACCTTGGTCCGGCTATAGACGGCGGCCCCGGTGAATATCCCTTCCAGCAATCATATTTTGGTGAAGCAGCCTACATGAGACAGGTTGCAAGTGCAAAGAATCCGAATATCAAAATAGTATGTACCATTTTCAACAGAAATATAGTTAAATTTGAAAACTAGCTTCGTACCCCTGCCCTTCGTGCAGAATTTGCAAATCACTTAACAGGTGTTGTTTTTGCAAACAATTTTGACGGTCTTGATATCGACTTTGAGTTCCCTCAGGATCTCAGTTTAAGAGATGAATTTGCACTTCTTTTAGGTGAAATAAGAGCAAGATTCAATGCAAGAACAGCCTCAACAGGCAGACAGTATATACTTTCTATTGCAACACCTGCAGCACATTGGGCAACAGAAAAGTATGATCTTGTAGCCTGCGCAGAGTATCTTGACTACTTTAACATAATGAACTATGACCTCTATTGCGGTTCGGCAGTTCCCTATACTCATCACCATACTCCACCCTTCGACAATATTGACCCCTACGGTCATGTTCCCACAGGCGGTTCGGTTCAAGGGGACATCAATATGTACAAGTCACTCGGTATCCCCGGTGATAAAATAGTATCCGGTATGGGCCTCTACTCCAGAGAATGGAACGGTGTTCCCAACAGAAATAACGGTCTGTTCATGCCGGCAGCACTTCAGGCAAGTAACTTACACTATGACCTTCTTGTTGCATCATATATCAACCGTAACGGTTAC
>JAFYPJ010000139.1 GCA_017547545.1 Clostridia bacterium
TATCTGTACCTGTAATATAACCCTTACCTGCGCAGTAGTATACACCTTCGTAATACCAGGCAGAAGGATCGGTAACATCGGGGAACTCTTTTACTACGGGCTTAGGAAGCTTATCGATTACTTCGGTTTCAAGAACTGTACCGCATACTGTACACTTCTTAACTCTTTCGCCTTCAGCTTCTTCTGTAGCTTCCTTGGTTACTTCCCATTCACCGGGAGTGTGTCCCTTTGCGGGTTCTTCCTTGGTATCGGTAACATCACATCTGTCACACTTTGCAGTCTGTGTACCTGATTCGGTGCAATTTGCTTTTCCGTCACTTACATAGTTTGTAAATGTATGGCCGAGAGCAGAGCCTGCATCTGCTACAGTATCGGTAACATCACATCTGTCACACTTAGCGGTCTTTGTTCCGTCTTCTGTACAGGTTGCATTGCCGTCTGCTGTATAAGTTGTGAAGCTGTGACCGAGAGCTGTATCCTCTTCAACGATAGATTCCTTGAAACCGCACTTACCGCATGTTTTGGTGCTTGTGCCGTTTTCTGTACAGGTTTCATTGTAATCATATACATACTCGCCGAATTCATGATCTCCGCCGAGTGCAGGAGTGCCTTCCTTGGTAGCGCAGTAGCAATCACAATCAGGAAGGTTGCAATCCTTTGCACAGTAAGGACACTTGATACCGAGTATCTGAGGATCTGTACATGTTACGGGAGAAACCTCTACCCAATTATTTGCCGCATTATCGCCAATATAATAGTAGCTTTCCCAATCAATAAATGTTGCACAGTCATGTTCATAAACATAACCGTCAAAGTCTACGGGGTTTTCACCGCAAATGCTGTTGATGGTAAATGAACCGGAGGAAACAACACTCTGTCCGGGATACTGGTTGGTTGCGGAATAGGAAAGTACACCAAAGTAATACTCCTGATCAGGGGTGAGGCCTGCCGCACCTGTGGTATCATAGTTATTCCATCTTTCAACATAATCGGTATTTATACCGTAATAGGACATGTATTCATTTTCAAAGAACCAATACAGTGTGGAGAATGTAATAGGATCACCCTGCTTAACAGGCTCTTCAAGAATGTAATAACCGCCGCACCAATAGTTACCGTTGGAAACAACATTAAACTGAATTACATCGTAATAACCGTCATTTTCAACACCGTATACTATCTCACCGATCTTTGCTGCCTCGTGAAGTGTTACAATAAGAGAGTAGTCGCCTTCATAAGCTAAACCGGTATGGTAATGACCATACATATATTCCTGATCCTTTGCAAGATTAGGATACTTACCGGGAGTTGCCTTTGAACCGCCGATACATTCACTTACATGATCATAGTAATCATAGTTCTGTGTAAGAATGATAGAAATAGATTCATCATATACACCCTCATAAGGTAAGGGAGTAATGGTTGCATCAAAGTGCTGGATCTGGTTAAGCTTGTTACTGAACGCCTTGGTATAACCCTTGGGGTCATTATTGATAATGGTGATAGACTTATCTTCATTAAGTGTTACATCAAGAAGTCTGTCATAGAAGTTACCGTCATATTCCTTTTCACCGGTGATCTGCCATCCGCTGTAAACCTCTTCAAGGTCTGCATCGGTATAGGTGTAAGGAGTTTCGAGATAATAATCGCATCTAAGACATTCTTTGAACATCTTACCGTTAGCTTCGGGAGTTGCACGAACACCAACAGTCCATTCATCAAGCTTATGGCCTAACATGGGAAGAACGGTTTCAACATCTTCGTTACATCTTGCGCAATGCTCAACCAAAAGACCGTCTGCATCACATTTTGCGTCATAGGATTTTTCTTCTATCTTGGTACCGTCATGACCGAGAGCAGCAATAATTTCAGAATAGGATACACCGCATTCACATGCCATGTAGGATTTGCCTTCTGCGGTACATGTAGGCTCATCCTTAGATGTTTCTGCATAGGTATGAGTATGCCCCTTATTAGAAGCGCCTTCCCATAAATTTGCAGGTTCACGGTTAACTGTTTTTACTGTATAGCTGCAAGGTACGCTGCCGTCATGAACTGCGGTTGCACCAACAGTAATATGACCTTCCTTTGCGGTTTTAAGGCCGTTGAGGTTAATATGAGTTCTGTTGTATGTGAGAGAAGACTGACACTTGGGAGTGTTATTGGCATAGTCGTCATTTGTAAGACCGTCATGTCCAACCATGTCTTTGTCACAATCCGGGAAGAATGCAATTTCATCAAGCTTATAATAATCTACACCGTTAACATTTACTACAAATCCGTTAACTGCATCGGTTCTTAAGCTTACTACTACACCGTTTGAAAAATCTAAGTTTTCATAATCCTGTCTGATATAGCAGTAGTCATGCTTGAGAGCACCGGCAACATTTCTTGCGGTAAACTCCCAACGGTATCCGGGCATCTTATCGGGTATATTTACATAATAACCGTCGTAATATGTAACATATACTGTAGAAATAACCTGCTTGCCGTTTGTTGTAACGGTTGTGCTGTTAAGATCGATACAGATTGCCTGGCCGTTTGTTTTTCCGGCTTTGTTTTTTGCAGGCTGACCGTATTCAAAGTCAGCATCGCTTTCCTTGGTAGGAATGAGCTGGCGTAAGCCGTTGCCTAAGGATGCATCAACTCTGCTGATATCATTAACCGGATTCTCTGTCCAAAGAACGGAGATATGGTTAGAGGAACCAACAGGCTGGCTGATTGTAAAATCAAATTCTTCGGGAGCTACTTCAACGGTAAATCCGTCTACAGCTACCTTTTCAATTGATGTGATTGCGGAGGTTACATAGCTTTCTCCTGCAGGAGCTGTAACTGTGATCGAATTATCTGCATTTGCAACAAATGTAGTATTCTTTGAAGATGAGGATGTTTTCCACAAATAGCTTGTTACAGGTGCCGCATTTACGGAAACTAAACCCATCGGAACGATCATAGCACAGATAAGAAGGAGTGCTAATGCTCTTTTGAAGTTTTTCATTGTTTTTCTCCTTTTATTAAATTTATATTTAACATTCTAATTATACTAAACAATTCACCTATTGTCAACATTTTGCCATAAAAATAATCATATTTTTAAAATATATTAGTAAAAAATATATATGATTTCAATATAAAAAGGACGGTAACCCGTCCTTTTTATTATATAAAATTACTTAGCTGCAAAAGCATCGTAGCTCATAAAGATCTTAGCTGCCTGAGCTCTTGTTACTGTCATCTGAGGAGCAAGAACCTTAGCATCGGTCTTTGTAGAACCGAGAAGTCCTGCATCTATTGCCCATGCGCAAGCATCGGTTGCCCAGCTGCCTATAGAAGCTGCATCGGTGAACTCTGCAAGATTTGCCTTGCCGTCTACCTTAACACCGTTCTTACCTGCATATCTGAAGAACATGGTTGCAAGCTGTTCACGGGTCATATCCTGACCAACACCAAACTTGGAGCCGTCACCAACACCGTTTACATAACCTTCAGCATTTGCCCAGATTACGGAAGGACCGTACCACTCGCTTGCCTTTACATCTGTAAACTTGGATTCAGTATACTTGGTAAGGTCTGCACCTGCA
>JAFYPJ010000140.1 GCA_017547545.1 Clostridia bacterium
AGCAAATGTTTTTATTCCTTCACTTTTAAACATATTGGCAAGGGTGAAGGGAAGTGTATTGTCTGCAGATGCAAGAAAGCTGTTGTCTACCTTTGAACGGGAAAGATCCGGAAACATTCCCATGCAGTAGGTGTACTCACCGTTTGTGGTATTGGATTCATATGAATTGTAGAAGTTTTTAAATATAATTCCTTCGTTAGCCAATTTGTACAATGTTGGAGTTCTGTTTTCGTCTATCAGGTATGGGGAGAAGGATTCTGCACAAATTGTTATAAGGTTCTTACCTTCAAATAAACCCGTGTATTCATTTTTGTTAGTTGGTTCACGGTTTGCAAGGGAGTATGCAAGATTGGCAACATCCGCATCATATTCCGAATCTCTAATGATCTTGTTGAAATCAATGTCAAGAACATTGTATTCTTTTGATGAATATTCGGGATATTGGATCTCCTCGATTACAGCCGTATCCTCACCGCTACGGATATTTCCGAATAAAAGGTGCTGAAACTCAACTCTGGTTGTGGTAAGTATACCTAAATTAACAACGCTGCTTGTTGTTGATGTATCATCAGAATGATATATATCATAAATTGAATAGGGCTGCGTTCCGCCTGTAAGTAATACACAAAGGCATAAAATATGCATTAAAACTACTGCAGAATAATTCAATACAGTGCGTTGAAGCTCATATTTTTCAAAGCAGAGTATTTCTTTTACGCTTAAAATTACGGTTGCCGTAATTATAATAAGAAATGCTGATATGGGAAGTGTGGATTCAAGCAATGCAATTTTGGTCTGGTCTGTGAAATTAGCTATTGCCGCACCGCCCATTGAGATCTGTGAAACACTGAAGAAGCTTTTGAATATAATAAAGTATACAACCTGTGCTATATAATAAAGTGCGATAATTGAGTTGATAATATTAAATACAATTTTGTTTGTTTTTTTGCCAAATGAAGAAGTGATAGCAAAAAGAAATAATCCAACGGGGACAGAAAAGAGTATAACAAAGAAAAATCTCGGATCAAAGGAGCCTACTGTGGATATTCTGAGTAAGCATTCATAGCATAAGGGCAGAAGAATACAGTATGCAAGGGTTAATATTCTTTTATTCTTCATATTATCTCCTTATATATTATAATACAGAATTATGGTAGCATTTTTTTATTAAATATTCAATATATAAATATTAACAAATCAACTCTGTCAAGGGGATTTTGTAAGATTTTTTTATATCTAAACTGATTTTACAAATATGTAGAATTTTAAGAGAATTTTTTGTTGAAAAAATCGATAAAAAATCACTTTACAAAATACGATATATAGAGTATAATATTTTATGGTTACATAACAGCAGCACGACAGATATAATTTTTACGGTAAATATCAATCTTATGGTATCGATGAGTAATAATTTTACCTGTTGTGCTATTGCTTTTTATATCAGATTATTTAAACGGAGGTGTCATAATGACACATTTTGAGAGAGTAATGACCGCAATGGCTCATAAAGAGCCGGATTATATTCCTGTTTATCCCATTTTAAGCGGTGTAACAAGAAATTTAGTTGGTGCTACATATGAAGAATGGTCAACGGACGCAAATGTTTGTGCAAACGCATTGTTGAAGGCTACCGATGAATATGATCTTGACTGTATTTGTACTTTGATAGATCTTTCTGTTGAATGTGATGCATGGGGACAAAAGCTTATTTATCCCGAAAATGAGGCTGCACACCCCGATTATGATAATCTTTTAATAGATGATATTGATGAATACGAGAAAATCAAAAAGGTTGATTACCGTAATTCAAAGCGTATGATGATGCATATTGATTTATGCAAAAAGCTTGTAGAGGCTAAAAAGGGAGAGGTTCCTGTTATTGCATTTGTGTTCGGTCCTTTGGGTGTACTTTCTATGATGAGAAGTCAGCAGGAAATGTATATGGATCTTTATGACGATCCGGATGCAGTAAAGGATGCGGTTGCAAATGTAAACGCTACCTTGAAGGAATATTGTGAAGCAATTGCGGATACCGGTGTTGATGCAATTATGTTTGATACTCTTTTTGCGTCAGGTTCTATCATGTCTCCTGCTATGTGGAGTGAATTTGAGGGTGTTTATATTAAGGAAATATGCGATATGCTCCATGAAAAGGGCGTTGCGGTTATGATCCATAACTGCGGTAAGGATATCTATTTTGATGAACAGATAGAATATATGGACCCTTGTGCAATTTCCTTCCTTTATCCTCCCAAGGGTTGCGAATCCTTTGAAGAATGCAAGACTAAATATGGTGATAAGCTTACTCTTATCGGATGTGTTACCCCTGCTTCGGCCGCTATCGGTACAGACGAAGAGTGGATAAAGGAATGTAAGGATAATATTGACTATTTCAAAAAGGACGGCGGATTTATACTTGCAACAGGATGCGAATATCCTGCAAATGCAAGCTTTGAACGCGCCAAAATAATGGTTGAATTAGCAAAGACCTATGGCAAATATTGATCTTATTACCGGCTTCCTTGGAGCCGGTAAGACTACTTTTATAAGAAAATATGCAAGTTTTCTTCGTCAAAGGGGAGAAAGCTTTGCTGTTATAGAAAATGAATACGGTACAAATGGTATTGATTCAAGGATATTGGCGGCAGAGGGAATAGAAACAGACGAGCTTTTCGGTGGTTGTATATGCTGCACACTTAAAGTTGGATTTCACAAAATGCTTCTTGAATTATCACAGCATTTTGACCGAATAATAGTTGAACCCTCAGGGGTGTATGATATATCTCAATTTTATTCGGTGATGAATTCTCCGGAATTATCCGGCAAATGCAATATAGGTAATATAATTTGTGTTATAAATCCTTTATCTTTGAATGAACTTGATGAGTTTTCAAAGCAAATGTTGAAAAATCAAGCCTTGGCAAGCGGTGCGGTGATATTTTCTATGAATGATAAAGAAAATAATACCAAAATATCCGAATATACCGAAAAAGCTTGCTGTATTCTTGAAATAGACACCCTACCTGTGCTTGAATACAATGATTTTAACGCACTTTATAATGCAGGTGCATCAATGTATATACCGCATAAAGAAACTTATCACAGCGCTAAATATTTGAGCACTGTGGTAAAGCCTGCGATGCTTGAACAAGAAGAAGTCAGTAACAGAATTAAAAAGCTGTTTTGTTCAACCGAATGCGGAAATATTCTTCGTATTAAAGGTATCTGGGGAAAATATCTTGTTAACTGTGTAAAAGATAATTTTGAGATTTATCCGCAAAAGGGAAGTAACGGAATAAATATTATAGGTACCGATCTGTCAAGAAAAAATATTATGAAAATAATCAATGGAGATAATCATGGAACTTACTGAAAAGAAAATATCTGAAGAAAAAATATTTGACGGAGTTGTACTTCATGTTCGCCGTGATACAATAGAACTGCCTAACGGCAATATTTCCACAAGAGAGTACATTAAGCATAACGGTGCGGTATGCGTTATACCTGTTACAAATGAGGGTGAGATCATTCTTGAACGGCAGTACAGATATCCCATAGGCAGGGTAGTTACCGAAATACCGGCAGGTAAACTTGAAATAGGTGAAGACCCCCTTGAAGCGGCAAAGCGTGAGCTTTATGAGGAAACAGGATATATTCCGGGTAAAATGGAATATATAGGTGATTATATCGGATCTCCTGCACTTTTGGAAGAGAGAGTTACAATGTATCTTGCTACAGAGCTTACAAAGGGTGAAGCGCATCTTGACGACGATGAATTTCTTGAGGTGTTCACCATGCCCCTTGAAGAAGCTTATCAAATGGTTATGAGTAATGAATTTGCCGATGCGAAAACTCAGCTTTGTATTTTAAAGGCATATATATTATTGAATAAATAAAATCCCCTATATAATATTCACCCTGAAGCTTTTAAACTTCAGGGTGAATATTATTATTATTATTAGTTTTTTTATCTGCTTAGATAACCCGCGTCTTCGAGCAGCTTATCGGTATCACCCGTATAGTTGAAATAAGATGCTACCGTATCCCAATAACCGCCGTATCTGTTAGCCACAAGAAAATCGGCATAAACTGCTATTATCGGTGTATCTTCTTCTAAGTCTATTGTAGGTGAAAGATCGGAAATAAACTCAAGTATCTTTTCATTGCCTTCATCATTCTGATCCGGAACGAATTCAAAATAATATGTGTTTGTTCCGATAAACAGCTCTGCTCTGAGATAATCTAAATTTTCTATATTATCTGCCGCATTAAGAATCTTATTTTGCTCCTCCTTTGTCGAGGTCAGTTTTATATATTCCAATGTACTTTCTTTTAATTCAATATAGAAGGGTATAAATATATCTATTGATTGTGAATCTACTACTGTTGAAATAGTAAAGCCTTCATCCAAAGCTGTACCGCCTGTACCGTTTACCATGGTGTACCAGGTTTCAAAATCAAGCTCACTTACTTCTTTTCTCATCAGATTATATATTCTTTCCGCATCTTTAATGTTTTTTATGTCGGCATAATAAGTTATACCCGTAAAAGCATTGAGAGCCGGAATTGAAGAATATACTTTTCTGTATTCAGCATTATTTTTAAGCTCATTACTTATATAGCTTAATTCGGATTCTGTTATTTTTATCTGGCGAATGCGTTCCTTTCCGTTAACCGATATAATAACAGGCATTACTTCATAGTAATAGTCCGAAGAGTAATCACTGTAATAAGTATTTGATTTTATCTCATTTATATCATTGTTTAAGCACTCTGCAATAAGCTTATTTATCTCATCATTGTTAATTTTGATACTTTCTGTTTTTTTGGTATAGTAGCTTTTAAGGTCATCTCCGTAATAGTTGTTGGTAAAACGGATATAATCTATTTCATCGGCTTTGGGTGTGAATGAAAGAGTAATATTATATGCTCCGTATAATGTGCCCAACAATACAATATTCAAAAGTACTACAATAGAGAGACCGGGAATTATGCGGATAAGATTCTTGAATTTTTTTGTGGTTATCAGATCTGCAATAAAATATACTAGTACTGCTGCTATATATATAAGTATCAGATAATAGATTCTTTCGGAATAAACATTATCTGTAATTATGCTGTCGAATATTAAAATTGTAGCGAAAAAGGAAACGATAAAAGCACATATTATGCGGAAAGCAGACTGAAGATGTCTGTTTTGTGTTGGGTAACCTGCTCCTTCACTTTTTCTTGTTTTGAATACCAAAACAGAAATTATTATTAAGGGAACAGATATTATAAAGGTTGTTATATTTTTTGACAGATCTTCAAATATTTCTATCCAGTTTCCTGATCCGAAAAGTATAAAGCTTGGAATGTTAAATCCAACAGGCATATATTTTCCGAAAATATCCTGATTTCGTAAAACCGGTATACTCTGGCAAACCGTACTGGTTGTTGCTGCAACAATCAGGTCGGGAAGAAAGAGTAATATTCCGGATACAGCTATATTGGTAAGCAAAGTTCCTGTTAAACTCATTGCTATAGTTACAATGGCAGCGCAGTATAAGGAGGACGAAAAGATACCAAATATATTTATAAGTATACTTTTAAGATTTATAATGAATATTTTTTTGTATAAACAATGGAGTAAAAGTGAGGGAATAACCGTAATTAGAATAATTCCTGCAATAACGGTTATTACCGCTGAAAACAAGCTTAAATAGAGCGAAATTCTGTTATCAGCAATTGAATGGTAAAAATCAGAAGATTTTCTTTTATTCATAAAGCCGAACAAAATAACACATAAAACCGGTGTAACAGCATAGGGAAGTGTTATAAGAACAGGTGCAAAATTTTCAAAAGCTACCGTTTGACGCGCAGGATAGTTTATGATTGTATCTATTGGTGCAGCAAGTGTTATAAATAATAACACAGTTACGCATAACACAGTAAATATTCTTGTTTGTTTTAAAGCATCTAAATAAAGAGATCTGTTAAAAATACGGTGTTTCATTATTCTACCTCCTCAAAAAGATTTTCAAAGCTATACCCTAAAGTTTCCATTTCATATGTGAAGATTTCTTCAAGTGAAAGGGGAAGTGCTTCAAGAAGTATGGGAGAAAGCATAGAAAGCTTTGATAATACTTCTTGCTTTTCACCTTTAACTATCATATTTGTAACACAGCCGGTTTTTGTATATTTTATGATTTCAATTTCTTTGAAACGGCTTATATCGTATTCATCATTAAATGCTATCTGAATTTTAAACTGTTTCGTTTTAAGATTTTCGGTATCGCTTTCTAAAACAAGACCGCCTTTATGTAAAAGTGCGAGCTGGTCGCAGGTATCCTCTAATTCTCTGAGTGAATGGGAGGTTATTATAGCTGTTGCATTTCTTTCAACAACATCGTTACATATCAGCTTTTTAACAAGATTTCTCATAACAGGATCAAGTCCGTCAAAGGTCTCATCAAAAAAGATATATTTGGGTTTTGCGGAAAGGGCAAGTATTGTGCTTGCCTGACGGCGCATGCCCTTTGAAAAAGCATTAAGATTCTTTTTTCTGTTCAGCTTGAATGTGTTGGCAAGAGATATGTATGTTTCATTGTCAAAATTGGGGTATACAGATTTGTAAAGAGCCGCCATTCTATCCATTGAAGCACCCTGGAGATAATATATATCATCGGGTACAAAAGCAATTTTTGACTTTGCACTTGGATTTTCCCAAACATTCTCTCCGTCTATTTGCACAATACCGCTGTCTGCTTTATATACTCCTGAAAGTATTCTCAAAAATGTAGATTTACCGGCACCATTTGAACCCACCATTCCGTAAATACAACCTTCCGGTATTTTGCAGGTGAGCGAATTCAGGGCAGTAAATTTATCAAAGGTTTTTGAGAGATCTTTTGTATAGATCATTATTCTTTACCTCCTTTGTTTTCGTATACGGCAGTAATTTCTTTTATTATTTCTTCTTTTGTTATTCCCGCAATTTTTAATTCTGAACACAGATTGATTAAATCCGTAAGCTTTTCGCGTTTCTTGCCTTTTACGGTTTCGGCTGCATTCTCTGAAATAAAACAACCTCTTCCCGGTACCGAAAAGATAACTCCTTTTGAATCAAGCTCCGAGAATGCCTTTTGGATCGTGTTGGGATTTACAGAAAGCTTAACCGATAAGGCGCGTACTGAGGGTATTTTATCTCCGGATTTAAGTATACCCTTTGAAACATAATCCTCAATTTGATTTATTATCTGTTCATATACGGGGGTTCTTGAAAGTATGTCGATAAAAAACATGTAATCCTCCATAAGTGTACTATGTATGATAGTACACTTATTTTATCATGTAGAACATCCATTGTCAATAGTTTTTAAAAATTTAATATAATAATTTTAATAATACCAAATAAATATCTTGACATACAGATTTTTATATGTTACAATAAAAACGAACAAAAGTTCGTTTTAGAAAGGGTAAATAAAATGACTGATTCAAAGCAAGCAGAAACAAACAGTTTAGAAATAGAGGTAACCCGTCTTTTGCACAGAATTGGTGTACCTGCTCATATCAAGGGGCATGAGTATCTGCGTATTGCGATAATTCTTGCCGTAGAATACCCCGATAAGGGTTATTCTATGACGAAATACATATATCCTGAAATTGCGCGCCGTTTTTCTGTAAGCTATGCAAGTGTAGAGCGTGCGATGAGAACTGCTGTTGAGCTTTCCTGGGATCGCGGAGATATAACTCTTTTGAGCGAGCTTTTTGAATATACAATAAGCTGCGAAAAGGGGAAACCTACAAATTATGAATTTGTTTCATTACTTGCAGATCGCATAAGAATAAAACGCGCTTGATCTGTTGGAATAGACTTAAATATACTTAATTGTTTTGGAGATTATTATGTACAGGTATTTATCTAAATTAGTTGTATACAGAAATATAGAAAAGGACTCAATACTTTTTAATTTAAGCGATATAACAAGGCGATTTTATGAAAAGGATTATCAAAAAGAAGTATTGATATCCGATATTTATACAGAGATTCACCGTTTGCTTGATATTGCAACAAAATACGGTTTTAACGATAATCTTTGGCATAATTATCTTGCTTATCTTCTTGCAACTACCGAAAATCCTTTCAGCATGTGTTGCGAAAAGAAGGGGGCAGGCAGCGGTTCGGTAAACAGCTTTGCAAAAGGTGATTTTGCTATATTTAAAAATCTTTTTGATTATGATTTTTCCGAAATTGAAAAAAAGCTTGATATAAATTGCTTTACCGTAATATCAAATTATACCTCAATGCCAAAAGCAGAACAGATGTATAATAAAAATGTAAGCGAAAAAATAAGGAAGCTCAGCGCTGATATAGAAAACTGTGTTAGTCCGGAAGAGGTATTTGATGTTGTAACAAGCTTTTACCGTGATTACGGTGTTGGTATGTTCGGTATGAACAAGGCTTTTCGTATTAAACCCGGTAGTGAATGTGAGCTTGAGGCTATTACAAATACAGAGGTTATAAGATTAAGCGATATTGTTGGCTATGAAATACAAAAAGCGGAGCTTACCGAAAATACAGAAGCATTTGTAAATGGCAAAAAAGCCAATAATGTTCTTCTTTACGGTGACGCGGGAACAGGAAAATCAAGTAGCATCAAGGCTATACTCAATGAATATTATGACAAAGGACTTCGTATAATTGAGATCTATAAGCATCAGTTTGAGTTTTTACCTAAAATAATTGCGGAAATTAAAAACCGAAATTACCGCTTTATTATTTATATGGATGATCTTTCCTTTGAAGAAAATGAGATCGAATATAAATATTTAAAGGCGGTTATAGAAGGCGGTCTTGAAATAAGACCTGAAAATGTACTTATTTATGCAACCTCAAACCGTTGGCATCTTATTAAAGAAACATGGAGCGACCGTAAGGATATTTCGGTTACAAACGATGTACGCCATTCGGATACAATGGAAGAAAAATTATCTCTTTATGACCGTTTCGGCTGTACTATCAATTATTCAAAGCCTGACCAAAAGAATTATTTTAATATAGTTCTTGAATTGGCGCACAGAAACAATATAAAAATGACAGATGATGAAATAATTGCTGCGGCAAGAGCCTGGGCAATGCAACACGGAGGCAGAAGCGGAAGAACTGCACAACAGCTAATAAATCATCTTTGGGGAAAACAAAACTGAAAAATTGTATATACATAGTATAAGCAATTTTATTGTACAAATTATAACAGATATATAATACAAAAAATCCACTCATTTGAGTGGATTTTTTGCTGTATAGTTAATTATTCAACAACTACGGTATAGTAGTTATAGCTTTCGTCATTATACTGTACACAGAATGTGTAAGTACCTGCTGATTTAAGCTCAACTGTAAGTAATCCGTTAACTACCTTGTCTGCCTTTAATGCAACAGAACCGGGAGCTGCTTTGATCTGTGAAGATGTTGTATATTCACCCTTTGCATATCTGATTACTTTGAGGTCATCAAGATTACCGAAGGTAACAACATTGCCGTTCTGAACCAT
>JAFYPJ010000141.1 GCA_017547545.1 Clostridia bacterium
GCGGAATTGGGACGGCAACTTGCCACTTTTCCCATATATAAAAGTTACCTTCACCTCGTGCAACCGAATGATTGATAAAGCATTAAAACAAGGGGCGGAATTGGGACGGCAACTTGCCACTTTTCCCATATATAAAAGTTACCTTCACCTCGTGCAACCGAATGATTGATAAAACACTAAAATAAGGGGCGGAATTGGGACGGCAACTTGCCGCAGTAACAAAAATTTTATCTGTTTTTTGTTTAGATTAACAGTATCGTATAAATATACCGAATATAATAATTTTCATTTGTATATCTCTCTAATTTCGTCGAATTATGTATATTTATTACTTTTTCGTCGTTGTTCGACTATGGTTTAGTCATTGATTACATTAGTATTTTGTATTAAAGTTTGGTAATAATATAAAGTTCTATATTGCCTTTCCATAATAATATCCGCTAAAATGTCCATTAGTTGTATATAACCGAACCGTCGAATACTGTCGAATTGTTTTGTTTGACTTTGATAAATGCGGTTGTTATAATTAGCTCATATCACACAAAAGGAGGTAAAGATGAACACCGCAATTCAAGCATCCGAAGAAACGCCCACAAAAGAGCTCTTTGAAAGTGAGCTTGATGCATATCTTCAGTATAAAATGATATGCACAAGAGATCCTTTCAGAGACAACGATCCCGGTGAGGATAAGGTTTACTCAATAGTTATACTAAAGCTTAAAGAATACTGTATTGCAGAAAGCTTCTTTATGTATGACATATCAAGAAACCTCGAAAAAGCTCTCGGTATATTAAACTGCCTGCAAAGAAACGCAGTTACACCGTGTATAGCAGAAAATGTTCTGCAAGATCTTATATAAGCAGCCTTCCCAACTGTTTAAAATCAATACCGAACAAAAGCCTCCCTTCTGAACAAAGGGAGGCTTTTGTTAGTTAAATAAAGTACAACCGATACTTTTAAAATGTTCTATTTTTTCGTCTATTTTGGCGGTATCCACACCAAGATGCTGCGCAAGGCATACTTTACAAAGAAGGTCATCTTCACTTGCCCCTCTGTTTATCATACGCTTATATATGGCGCGTTCGTTTTTTTCTATATGCTTACCGCATTTTTTACAGCTCGCCATATTGCAGATCCACTATCTTACAGCGGTAAAGCTTACAGTCCCAGGGAGCAATTTTTGTAGAATGAACTCCGTTATGAACTATCTCCTTTTCCCCTGTCCATACCTCGGTCATTTCAAGAGTTTTTCCCGTAGACATATTAAGACCAATACGGTCAAGGGGTGTAGAAAGACTTGCCTCATCATCGTAAAAATTATAAATGCCTATAGCAAGCTCACCCGAAGCCAGAAGCTTACAGTATACAGGGTTACCTTTAGGATTCCATGTGCCGATCTGTCCTATTTCATAGGGCTGCCAGAAAGCAGGATCCTGATTTATTGCAATAACATCGGAGTTAAGAAGAATATCCTTACATTCCTTTGAAATATTGCGAAGGTCAGCACCTATCATAAGGGGAGAGCCAAGATGCGACCAGAAGGTAAAGTGGGATTTGTAAGCCGCAGTTGTGGCACCGCCTGAGGAAACATTGCCCTTATCGTACATACCAACAACCATCATATCAAAATCGGCATAGGAGCCCATTGCGGAATATTTAAGGTCTCTGTCTACCTGGTAGGCATGGTCCTTGATAGAAGCACCGCTATCCACCATATCTCCTGTGCATCTCCACATATGTGCACCGGTAGTCTTTGCCCATTTTCTTGTTTCCTCTGCTCCCCATGAGCAGCCTGAAAAGAGAATGTCTCTGCCGCAGTTTGCAAGCGCCATACCCATACGGCGGTACAGGCATGCCGTATCCGCACCCTTGGGCTTGAAGCAAAAATCGTACTTTAAAAAATCAACACCCCACTCTGCAAAGGTGGCGGCATCAATAAATTCGTGCTCATAGCTTCCCGGAAAACCTTCACAGGTAAGCTGTCCCGCACAACTGTATATACCGAATTTAAGTCCTTTGGAATGAACATAGTCTGCCACAGCCTTCATTCCGTTGGGAAATTTCTTTCTGTCAGGAACAAGTCTGCCGTTACGGTCACGAACCATCTCCTGCCAACAGTCATCTACAACAAGATATTCGTAACCTGCCTGAAGATAACCCTCATCTGCCATTATATCGGCAATTTCAAAAATAAGTTGTTCGTTTATATCATGACCAAAGGTATTCCATGAATTCCAGCCCATAGGCGGTGTTTTAACAATCATAATTTTCTCCTATTTCATAAAGATAAATCTTTCACCGGGGGTGAATATATGGTGGGGAATGAAGTTCTGTTCCCTTTCCATAACATCCGAAAGCTCACCCATAGGCACACAGTTAACATCATAAAGGTCAAAGTGCATGGGAATAAGAATAGCCGCATTCATCTGTTTTGCAAAATCTATTGCCTCCGAGGAGTTAAAATTACCCTCTATACCGTTTGCAAGACGCCAGGCATCCCTTCCGTTGGTGGCTATCATCGCAACATCACAGGGACGCATATATTGACTCATTTCGGCATAAGGACACATATCTCCCGAATGGAAAAAGGTTATTTCACCCACAGTTACAAAGTAACCCAGCTCCATGAAATTACCGTTAGCATCATAATGAAGCTCCTCATGAGCCGCAGGCATTGGCAGAACCTTTATTTCCTCAAGAATAGATTCTTTTCCGCCAAGGCAGAAGATTATATCCTTATCCTCAATACCGCAACGGTTAAGTGTTCCCTTTGCATTGGGAGGCGCAAAATATTTTGCCTTTTTATTCACCTTTGCAAAGGGGGTTAAGGTATCGGGATCGCAATGATCCTCGTGATCATGACTTAAAAATA
>JAFYPJ010000142.1 GCA_017547545.1 Clostridia bacterium
AGGATACATTTTTCCCGCAGAACACTTGATTACCTGACCGCCTAACTTACATTATCACAAATTTGTATCATGAGGATACATTTTTTGATATTGTTTGTTCCGGTTTTTGAATTTAACCAAAGATTGTATCCTTAGGATACATTTTATTATTCTTTAGTCCAGGATTTTTAATTTAACCAAAGATTGTATCCTTAGGATACATTTTTTTACCGCAGAACACTTGATTACCCGAACACCCAACTTACATTGTAATAAATTTGTATCCTGAGGATACATTTTCTGTTGTTATGTTTAAGATTTGAATCTAAACAAAAATTGTATCCTCAGAATACATTTTAATATTCTTTACTCCAGGGTTTTGAATTTAAACAAAGATTGTATCCTCAGGATACATTTTTCCCGCAGAACACTTGATTACCTGACCGCCTAACTTACATTATCACAAATTTGTATCATGAGGATACATTTTTTGATATTGTTTGTTCCGGTTTTTGAATTTAACCAAAGATTGTATCCTTATGATACATTTTTTAACGCAGAACACTTGATTACCCAAACACCCAACTTACATTGTAATAAATTTGTATCCTGAGGATACAAATTTATTGACAGTTCGGAGATATGGTATTATAATTAGAATAAATGAGATTACATGAAGAGGAGCGAAAAGAATGGAAAAAGCAATAATCAATAAAATAATAGAAATCAACAGATGTTGCCTTCCACTTGTTAATTCATTTTACAATGACAAGAGCTGCGGTATATACAAAACCTCCGAATTGGTTCTTTTTGAAATATATTCAAAATCTTCATTCAGTGCAAATTCAATTGCTAAAAAATTAAATCTTACACGCGGATATGTGGGAAAAATAATAAAACAACACGAGTACAACGGACTGCTTATGAGAAAAGAATCGGGTGACGACCGCAGGATTCTGTTACTTGAATTGACGCCAAAAGGAACAACATACGCAGAAACAATTATAGAAAATAAAAACAATTTACTTATTCAAAAATATTCGCAATTGTCACCTTTAGAACAATCTGAGCTTTTAGAGGCATTTAATACAATTACAAAAATTCTTAAATAAGATTACCGGCAAGGAAAAATCCTTGCCGGTAATTATTATATAATATTAAGTTTATCTTTCAACCTCAACCATACGGAAGGCCTCAAGAATATCGCCTTCTTTAATATCGTTGAATTTATCAAGACCTATACCGCATTCATAGCCGGAAGCAACTTCCTTAACATCGTCCTTGAAACGGCGCAGAGAGGATATCTTATCCTCAAAGATAATAACACCGTCACGAACAACGCGGATCTGTGCGCTTCTGAGGATCTTACCGTCCTGAACATAGGAACCAGCGATAGTACCAACATTGGGAACACGAATTGTTGCACGAACCTCAGCCTGACCGAGACGCTCTTCCTTATATGTGGGAGCAAGCATACCCTTCATAGCGGCTGTGATTTCTTCGATACACTCATAAATAATTCTGTAGGTACGGATATCTATTCCCTGTCTCTCTGCAATATCAATTGCATTCTTATCGGGACGGACATTAAAGCCTACAATAATAGCATTTGATGCTGCTGCAAGCATAACATCACTTTCTATAATACCGCCAACACCGGTAAGAATTATCTTAACCTTTACCTCATCGTTGGAAAGCTTTTCAAGCGACTGCTTAACCGCTTCTGCAGAACCGCGAACATCCGCCTTTACGATGATATTAAGTGTTTTTGCACCGTCAGAAATCGCTGCAAAGAGATCGTCAAGAGATACCGCGGAATTAGCCTTGAATATTTCATTCTTAGCCTTATCACGGCGCTGTTCGGCAAGCTCTCTTGCCTTCTTTTCGTCCTCAACAGCATTGAATTCGTCACCTGCTGAGGGAACCTCTGAAAGGCCGATGATCTCAACGGGAACGCTGGGGCCTGCTGTTTTAACCTGCTTGCCCTTATCGTCTGTCATAGCTCTAACATGACCAACAGATGTTCCTGCAATAACAACATCACCTGCATGGAGAGTACCGTTCTGAACAAGTACGGTTGCAACGGGACCTCTTCCCTTGTCAAGCTTTGCTTCAATAATAACACCCTTTGCATGACGGTTGGGGTTAGCCTTGAATTCCTTAACCTCTGCAATAAGGAGGATGTTTTCAAGAAGGTCCTCAATGCCCATACCTGTTACGGCGGATACGGGAACACAGATTACATCGCCGCCCCATTCTTCAGGAACAAGCTCATACTGTGTAAGCTCCTGCTTAACATTATCGGGGTTAGCTGTGGGCTTATCCATTTTGTTTATTGCAACAATGATATCAACACCTGCCGCCTTTGCATGGTTGATAGCCTCAACGGTCTGGGGCATGATACCGTCATCAGCCGCTACAACAAGAACCGCAATATCGGTTGCCATAGCACCTCTTGCTCTCATTGTGGTAAATGCTTCATGACCAGGTGTATCGAGGAATGTAATGGCATTGCCGTCTATATCAACGGTATACGCACCGATATGCTGAGTAATACCTCCTGCCTCACCTCTGGTAACGCTGGTGTGGCGGATAGCATCAAGAAGTGATGTTTTACCGTGGTCAACGTGTCCCATTACACATACAACGGGAGGACGGGTAATGAGATCGTTTTCGTTATCCTCTTCTGTATCAAAGATCTGCTCTTCGATAGAAACATTAGCTTCCTTTGTAATCTTTGCGCCCATCTCGTCTGCAATAAGGTATGCTGTATCATAGTCAACGGTTTCATTAACTGTTGCCATAACACCAAGCATCATGAGCTTCTTTACAACCTCAACAGCCTTTAATTTAAGTCTTGCAGCAAGCTCGGAAACGGTAATCTCTTCAGGAAGAGATACATAAAGCACCTGCTTCTTTGCCATTTCCTGCTGGCGGCGAAGCTTATCCATTGCCTGCTTTTCCTTGGATGCCTTATCCTTTTTACCCTGAGGGCTTCTCTGATTCTGCTTCTTTAATTTCTGCTTGGAATTGCCGTAGTCCTTATCGGATGCATATCTGTCAAGCTTTTCGTCATACTTGGAAAGGTCAACAGAGCTGCTTCTGGTATCTACAACACGAACCTGAGTTTTGGGACTTCTTGATGCAGAATCAATAGGCTGTGTGGGAGTTTTATTGTCATTTTCATTATACTTTTTAGGAAGAGTAACGGTTTGCATATGAGGTCTTGCCTGTGCAGGCTGCTTCTTCTTATCCGATTTAGGCTGAACATTCTTTACTTCTTCCTTCTTTTCTGCCTTAGGCTGTACAGCTTTGGGTTCTTCCTTCTTTTCAGGCTTTTGTTCGGGCTTCTTTTCCGCCTTCTTTTCTTCCTTTACCGCAGTCTTTTCCTGTACCTTCTTTTCAGGCTTATCTTCCTTCTTTTCGGGAGTTTTTTCGGATTTAACTTCCTTTTCAGGCTCCTGTTTTACCTCAAGCGGCTTTTCTTCCTTTTTCTCTTCCTTCTTTTCTGCCTTTACTTCTGCCTTTTGGGCGTTAACGGAAGGAATAACTGATTTCTTTTCCATATAGTCATTGAAATCGCTGATCTGATTAGCAAGAGAAAGCTCATTTAATACTATATCAAAATCTTCGGAATTAAGTACCGCAGAGGTAGATTTAACACCTCTACCGTTATTTTCGAGAATATCGGTAATAACCTTACCCTTAACTCCGATATCCTTGGCTAAATTGCTGATTTTATATTTAGGATTCAACATATATCACACCTCCCGCGAACCTTGGTCCGCTTTGCTCGTTTCTTGGTTGTATTCGTTTAATATCTTTAAAATGCCCTTAGTCATATTTCGGTCAAGCACCGCAAGTGCCGCCGTATTTCCTAACTTACCGACGCAATGACCTAAATCAGCGGTGGTAATCGGGATCTCATAACAGGGTACTTCGTAATACTTTGCGCAATTAAACACCTTTTTCTTGGTATTTTGCGAGGCATCAAAGGAAAGCATCAAAAGCAGCGCCTTACCTGACCTTACCGCATCTGCGGCAATATCGGTACCAACAGCAAGCTTACGCGCCCTTGCACATAATCCGATCATCCCCGATAAACGCTGTGTTATATCGTTACTCATTGTTTTTCAGCTCAACCTCCAGCGCATTATAAATTTCTTCGGGTATCTCTACCTCTAAATTGCGTTCAAGCCTTTTAGATTTAATTGCTTTTTTCAAACATGAGGTTTTACGGCAAACATAAGCCCCTCTGCCCGATTTTTTCCCCGTAAAATCAAGGGATACCGTGCCATCGGGTTCTCTTACAACCCTTACAAGCTCATTTTTGGGAGCCTTATTTGAACATCCTACGCATTTGCGTTCAGGAATCTTCTTTATGGGTTTTTCCTGCATTGCCTTAAATACCTCCTTTGAATCTTTTACTTAATATCTATCTTAAAGCCTGTTAAACGAGCCGCAAGGCGCGCATTCTGACCTTCCTTACCGATAGCAAGGGAAAGCTGATCTGCATCAACTGTAACTCTTGCGCTTCTTTCACCGTCAATGATAACCTCATTAACATCGGCAGGAGAAAGAGCAGCACGGATGAATTCGCAGGGATCTTCGCTGTACTTGATAATATCGATCTTTTCACCGCGAAGCTCATCAACGATTCCGGCAATTCTCATTCCTCTGTTACCTATACAAGCACCTATAGGATCAACATCGGGATCGCGGGATTCAACAGCCATCTTTGTTCTTGAGCCTGCCTCACGGATAATATTCTTGATAACAACGGTTCCGTCCTGAATCTCGGGAACCTCAAGCTCAAAGAGACGCTTAACCATACCCGGATGGGTTCTGGAAAGATTTACAAGGGGACCGCGGGATTCCTTGCGAACCTCCATAACAAACACCTTGATGTGATCACCGATATTGAATTCTTCACCGGGAATCTGCTCATTCTTTAAAAGTGTAGCATAGCTTGTTCCGGTATCAAGAGTGATGTTTCCAGTGTTGGGATCAATCTTCTGTACGGTTGCGGTGATTATTTCTTCGCGCTTGCTTTCATATTCCTTGATCATCATTCCTCTTTCCGCCTCGCGGATACCCTGAATGATAACCTGCTTTGCAGTTTGAGCAGAAAGGCGTCTGAAGTTCTTTGTTTTCATTTCTATCTCAGCTACACCGCCAAGCTTATATCTCTTGTTGATCTTATGTGCATCTTCAAGAGTAAGCTGGGTTGCAGGATCTTCAACTTCCTCAACAATATCCATCTGCTTATAAACTCTTACATCCTTCTTTACAGGATCAAGCACAACTCTTACATTGCTGTTTCCGCCCTCTTCACGCTTATATGCGCTTATAAGAGCCGCTTCAACACGCTCGATCATATACTCCTTGGGGATACCCTTCTCCTTTTCCAAAAGGTCAAGGGCGGTAAAAAACTCGGTGTTCATAATTATCCTCCGTTATTTAAGCCTTAAAAATCAAATACTGTTCTTATTTTTGACGCCGCTTTGCGTTCAATCTTCTTTTCACCCTCATCGGTTTCAAGAATTATTTCCTTGTTTTCGTATGCCTTTAAAATGCCGACATACTCCTTTTTTGAATCCAGCTTGGTGAAAAGCTTAACCTGGATCTTTTCGCCGATACACGCTTCAAAGTGCATATCAGTTCTTATCTCTCTCTCCAAACCCGGAGAAGAAACCTCAAGATGATAGGAAACCTCAATAGGATCCGCTTCATCAAGCATGGGATCAATAGCACGGTGAACCTTTTCGCAATCCTCAATGGTTATTCCGGCTTCGTTATCAATGGTTATACGCAGATACCAATCGGCAGCCTCGCGCACAAACTCAACATCCCAAAGCCAATAGCCAAGCTCCTCAACGGTAGGAGTGATAAGCTCGGTTACCGTAGTTGCCACATTTTTGTTGTTAGCCATACAAAAAACCTTTCTACATAAAACTCGGAGAGTGGCGCGAACCACTCTCCTTGAACTGTCAAGATTATAACATATAATGGAATAAATTGCAATACCTTTTGCAAATTTTTATATTAAATAATTATGAATTATCAGTACGGGAGATATTCATTTTCCATTTTATCTCTGATGATATTCATATTAGGTATGATAACCGACATTCCGCTTACATTTGCATAGCTGTAATCACCGCCTGCGGGAACGCTGTGGGATTCAACCTTAACAGATGACATTATGGGAGCAATCTCAAAAAGAAGATTCCAGATATCATCATTTGTCATATCGGTGGTGATATAGGGTAATAATGTCTGAGTCATGGTCAAAAGATCATTTAAGGAGCAGCCTCTTATCTTTTTGAAAGCCTGAGTAAGAACGGTTCTCTGGCGTGTTGTTCTGCCAAAATCGTCATCTATCTTTCTTATTCTTGCATAATAAAGTGCAGCTTCTCCGTCAAGATGATTCTTACCTTCGGCAAAGGGGCCCCAGGAAGGATCCTTCTTTTTGCCCGGCCATGTGCTTAAATACTGCGCTTCCGCATTGGTAAGTTCAACATCAACACCGCCGATATAGTCAAATATTTCAATAAATCCGTTAAAATCAACCTCAAGATTATAGTCTATGGTTATTCCGAAATTGTTTTCAATAGTTTCGTCAAGCAAGGGAAAACCGCCAAACACATAAGCCGCATTCAGCCTGTTATTTGAATAACCGCCGGGATACTGAACATACAGATCACGCAGGAAGGAAATAAGTGCAATTTCCTTTGTTTCGGGATTGATACTGCAAAGAATCATCGTATCGGAACGCTGCCTGCCTTGCCCCTTACGACGGTCCTGACCGACAAGAAGAATATTTATAAGCTCCTCGTCATTGAAATCCGAAGCTACACCCCAATCTATATTTTCGGGATCTACAGCTTCATAGTTTTCGTTAAAATCGTCTGTTTCAAAATCCTCGTTTTCGGGCGGAACTATTTCAAGGTCATTTTCATAGGTTCTTGATATAGAATCAAAAAATTTGCTTTCAACCCAATGCTTTGCGCCAAAGTATCCGCCGATAGCCAGAAGCAAAAGTACCAAAAGAACAACCAAAACAATTATAAGTCCCTTTTTCTTTTTACTCATTTTCGGTTTATTTAAATTATTATCCATATAATACCTTCTTTTAAAGTTAATTGTATTATTTACAAATATACTAACATATAAACTAAAAAAAGTCAATAAAACTATTGAATTATCCCTTAGTTGATGCTATAATGATTAGGTATAATTATATTTACGGAAGGAAGTTCCAAATTATGAAAAACATTAACCGTTACTCTATGCTCACAACCAATGAGATAGAGGCAAAGGGCTGGATACTTGAACAGTTAAAGATCCAGGCAAAAGGACTTTCGGGAAATCTCCATAAGGTATGGCCCGATGTTCGTGACAGCCAATGGATAGGCGGCGACAAGGAAGGCTGGGAAAGAGTTCCCTACTGGCTTGACGGCTTTATTCCCCTGGCATATCTCTTAAATGACGATGAGCTTAAGGCTACGGCAAAAAAATATGTTGACGCGATCATTTCAAAGCAGGAAAACGATCCCGAAACACCTTATCATGACGGATGGATCTGCCCCTACAATTCAATTCTTGAATTTGACACCTTTGACGAATGGGCAGTTTTACTTATATGTAAGGCATTTATTGTATATTATGATTGCTCCGGTGATGAAAGAATTCCCGATGTAATCTATAAAATATTAAAAAATCTCAAATTCCGTCTTGAACACACCTCACTTAAATCCTGGGGTTCATTCAGATGGTTTGAAGGTCTTATTTCTGTATACTGGATGTATGACCGCTGCAAGGAGGATTGGCTTATTGAGCTTTGCCGTCTCCTTGAAATACAGGGTGCTGATTACCACAAGGTATTTGACCATTGGAAGGATCAGGAGCGCCATTACAGAAGCTGGAGACTCCACACCCATGTGGTTAATCTTGCAATGGCTCTGAAGAGCGATGCTCTGGCTGCTCGCTTTTTGAACGAGGAATACGATCAGAACATAGATCCCGATGCCTTTGCAGAGCAGATGCTCTCAACACTCCACAAATACCACGGAACCTGCTACGGCTACTTCACGGGTGACGAATGTCTTTCGGGAGACTCCCCCATTCAGGGTACAGAGCTTTGCGGTGTTGTTGAAGCCATGTATTCCTATGAATGGCTCTACGCGGTAACGGGTAAGGAAAAGTGGGTTGACCGCCTTGAGGCTCTTGCCTTTAATGCACTTCCCGCAGGAACAAGCGACGATATGTGGGTTCGTCAGTATGACCAGATGTCCAATCAGGTTGCATGCCCCAGATTCCCCGGTCCTCATTACGAAACACATTTCTGCACCAACGGTAATGACGGAAATATGTTCGGACTTGAGCCCAACTACGGCTGCTGTACCGCAAACTTCAATCAGGGCTGGCCCAAACTTGTGCTTTCCGCCTTCATGCGCAACGAAAATGCGCTTTGCTCGGTTGCCCATGTTCCTTCAAAGGTAAGTATAGAGATGAAGGGCGCAAAAGTTGAATGTGAGCTTGACACAATGTATCCCTTCAGAAACACCCTTACATATACACTCAAAACAGACAAGCCTGTTGAATTTGATTTTGAATTCATCATTCCCTCAACCGTTAACTGCGCAAAGGTAAACGGCGAGGATGCAAAGGCTGGCAAGTTTGTTATCTCAAAGGTATGGGAAGGCGAAAACAAAATAGAAGTAATTCTCGACGAAAAGACCGAGTTTATTGAAAGACCTAACAACATGTTTGCTCTTCGCCACGGTGCGCTTCTCTATTCTCTCCCCATTGAAGAGGAATGGACAAAGATGGAATACACCGAGGAAGGCATCGAGCGTAAATTCCCATATTGCGATTATGAAGTTATGCCCAAGTCTGATTGGAATTACGCATATTCCAACGCAGATGTAAGCTTTGAGGATGTTGCAGAATATGATATCCCCTTTTCATCAAAGAATCCTCCCAAGGTAGCCTATGCAAATATGCATAAGATAAACTGGGGTTGGGATGAAAGATTTGAAGGCTTCCTTTGCAGAAGCGAGCCTCTTGACAGAACTGCAATTTCCGAAACAGAAAAGGTTAAGCTTCTTCCCTACGGATGCCCTAAGCTCCGTATGACAGAGATGCCCCTTGAAAAGGAGTAAAATATGAATGTATTAGCAGTTGGTTGTCATCCCGATGATATAGAAATATCCTGCGCGGGTACTCTTGCAAAATGTGTAAAACGCGGAGACAGGGTTGTTGTTTGCCATGTTTGTAACGGAAATATGGGGCACATGGTAATCCCGCCCGATGAATTGGGACCTATGCGCAACGGTGAAGCCGAAAAGGCAGGAAGCCTTGCAGGTATTGAGGTAGTAACCCTTGATATAGGAGATCTTCTTCCCAACGGAAGCGATTTCAGACACAGAGATGCTCTTATAGAGGTTATGCGTTATGCAGATCCCGATTTCATAATAACCCATTCCCCCACAGACTATATGCCCGATCATCTTGAAGTACAGAAGATGGTATTTGACGCTTCATTTGCCGCATCTGTTCCCCATTATGTTCCGGGAGAAAACAAGGCATCCAAGGTTACACCCATCTATTATATGGATAACCTTGCAGGAATGAGATTTGAGCCTACTATATATGTAGATATTACAGAAGAAATAGACTTAAAGATAGATATGCTTGAATGTCATGAGAGTCAGCTTAAATGGATGCGCGAGCATGACCATATAGATTTTGCGGATTTTGTCCGTACCTGTTCAAAGTTCCGCGGATATCAGAGTAATTGCGCTTATGCCGAAGGCTTTACCGAGGAATTGGTATATCCCAAGGTTATCACAAAACGACTCCTTCCCTAACGAATCTAATATTAAATATAAAGAGGTAAAATACTATGGATTTTATGTCAACAGTTAAAGGCAGCCTTCTTGAAGGCTTCTATCCCCGCGGATGGGATATGCAGAAGATCCACGAATGCTGCGAAAAAGGAACAAAGAGAGAGGCATTTTGGAATAAGAAGTTCAATATTTCCGAGTGTGAAAATGTAGCGGAATTTGATGTTCTTATGGGACACGAAATCGCAATGCAGATCAAGGAAACAAGAGATGCAGGCAGAAAGTGTGCGATGATCCTTCCCGTTGGCCCTATGGGTATGTACCGTTGGGCAGTTTACTTCCTGCGCGAATGGAAGGTAAAGTGTGACCATGTTTACACCTTCAATATGGATGAATGGTCTGATGCAGAGGGTAACACACTTCCCAACACAGAAAAGGCATCCTTTGAATATTCAATGAAGGAAGCATTCTTCAACAAGCTCGGAAAGTACACTATCCCCGAAGCTCAGAGAAACTTTGCAACCAAGGAAAATCTTCCTACATACGCAGGCAAGATCGCTGCATTGAAGGAAGAGGGCGCAAAGCTTGTTCTTGTATACGGTATCGGCAGAATGTGCCATATCGCGTTCTGGGAACCCCAGTTTGCAGATGAATTTGATTCTGTTGATGAATGGAAAAAGCAAACACACCGTATCGCCGCAAAGCTTCATCCCCTTACCATTGAGCAGAATGCTATAACATCCTTCAAGTCCAGAACCACCTTGGTTCCCTGCCGTGCAAACACAATAGGCCCCGGTCTTTTCCTGCAGGCAGACTATGCTATCGGCGGTGCAGACGGTGCGCTTTCCCGCGGCATGGGCTGGCAGGGCATGAGCTTCCTTACCACCCTTCACTACGGCCCCGATATGAATATTACATCCACCTTTATCCCCACACTCCCCGGCAAGCTCTTCTACTTAAAGGAGCTTAAAGGTCCCCTTACTGCAGAGTGTAATTAACAACAAATTATTTCAGCAAAATAAAGTGGCTTGCAAATCATTAGATTTGCAAGCCACTTTTTTATTATTCAGATTATTTAAAAGGGAATGTAACAAGGCCAACAACAAAGATAACAACAATAACTATCGGAACAATAATGGAAACAAACCATCTCATCCAAGGTCTAACCTTGAGGCCTGTACCCTCGTTTGCTTCGTTCATAAACTTTCTCCAGCCCCAACCGTATCTTGTGATACAGAAGAATACCATTGTAAGAGAGCCTAAAGGAAGCATGAGATAAGAAACGATAAAGTCTTCAAGATCAAGCACACCGGAGCCCTCTGCAAAGGGTACAAAGCTTGACCAGATGTTAAATCCGAATACGCAGGGTAAAGAAAGAAGGAATATGCCAATACCTACAATAAGGCTGCAAAGCTTTCTTCCCCACTTTGTCATATCCATAAGCATTGCAATAATATTTTCAAACACCGCAAGAACGGTAGAAAGAGCCGCAAAGCTCATAAATACAAAGAACAAGGAACCCCAAACACGGCCGCCTGCCATATTGTTGAATACATTAGGCAAGGTTATAAAAATAAGAGAAGGACCTGAGCCTGCATCTACACCGTAAGCAAAGCATGCGGGGAAAATTATAAGGCCGCTTGTAAAAGCAACAAATGTATCAAGAACCGCAACATTTACCGCTTCACCCATAAGAGTTCTCTTATTGTTAAGATAGCTTCCGAAGATAGCCATTGAACCTATACCGAGGCTGAGAGTAAAGAAGGACTGATTCATAGCACCGGTAATTACCTTACCAACACCTACTTCCTTCATCTTCTTGAAGCTGGGAACAAGGTAGAATTTAAGACCTTCCTTTGCGCCGTCAAGAAATACGCTGTTTACTGCAAGAACAAGCATAAGCACCAAAAGAGCTATCATCATGAATTTTGAAACTCTTTCAAGCCCCTTGTTAACACCCAGCATACAAACAAAAGCACCAATGATAACAACTATGGCAAGATAGATGATCATAGTACCAAGCTGATCCGCGCCAAGCATCTTGCCGAACTCCTCGCCAACCTGCTCTGCATTAAGACCTGCAAGATCACCCTTTGCAGTCTTTACAAAATACTGAAGCATCCACGCGGAAACGCTTGTATAGAACATCATAAGAATGATGTTACCAACAAAGGAAACATAACCGTGGATATGCCATTTTGAACCCTTGGGTTCAAGCTTTTGATACATTTTTACGGGACTCTTCTGAGATGCACGACCAAGAGCAAACTCCATTGTCATAACGGGAACACCCAATACAACAAGACAGAGGAGATAGATCAATACAAATGCTCCGCCACCGTACTGGCCAACCATCCAAGGGAACTTCCATACATTACCAACACCGATTGCGCATCCGGCGCTGAGAAGTATAAAACCTAAACGACTGGCCAAATGTTCTCTTTTTTCCATACTTACCTCCTAAAATTTTTTAAATATATAAAAATATATTTTAATTCTTATATAAATTATATAACTTTTGTACTGTTTTGTCAATAAGTTCCGAGAAAGACAGATCGTCAACACCAATAACAATGTTATTGCACTTTGTTACGGGAATAAGCAACTTTACGGCATTACTTTGAGCTACGGCATTTGCCATAACCGAGGTGATCTCACCCAAAAGTGAATCCGCAATTGCAATACCTACAGGGCCGATTATAACATCTGCATTTTTTGAACAAACCAAAACAGAATTCTCTCCGGTTGCCACCCTTGTTGCGCCGCCCTTGAGCATGGCGGATGTAGCAAGGCTGTTTGTACCAACAGCTGTGATTTCACAGTTCAGGTCTGTTTCCTTTATTCTTTCGCAAAGCAGCTTACCAACTCTGCCGCCCTGCCCGTCAATTATAAGAATGTTTAATTTATCCATTTTTTCAGTTTCCTATTCTATCGCAAATATACGGATCGGTTTTAGTTAAAAATGTCCAGGGCATCTGGTAATTTATCTGACCAACAGAAATTTCATCACCGTCTTTTATCCTAACATTTTCAATCATAAGAGTATTAGAGTTAAGGTAAACGGTTGATTTTTTTGTTACGTTGATATAAATTGCGGAATGTTCATTAAAATTCACCCCGTTCACATAAAGACACTTGTCAATATAATCAACACTTCTTACCTTAATATCCTCAACACCCAGCTTCATTTCGGTGGGTAAATAGGGATTTTCCGAGCCGTATATCACATCATCCCCTTCTATAATATCATATTCAAGGGTTTGAAGTATCTTTTGATAATCTTTATCATCCGAATAACGCTGATGCAATTTAGTGATCTTTCCGCTTGAAAATCCCAACAGCTCCTGAACATAGGCAGCAAGGCGGTAGGTTTGAAGATTTTTATTCTTCGCCTCTGCTTCAAGCTCAAAATTGGACCAGATAACATATTCTGTTTCATAAAGATTATTGCGTTCAAGAAGCTCCGGATTTATATTTATACCGGGAAGATGGTCACCGTAGAAAACAACAACCGTATCCTCGTCAAATTTGGTAAGCGAATCTGTTAAGCTGCCGATAAATTCGTCCATTTCGTGTATCTGGGATACATAATAATTTATTTCCGCCTCATAATCGCTTATATCCTCATGAAAATATGTACTTGAAATGTCACTCTGCGCATCGTCAAAATCATTGGGGTACGAGCCGTGTCCCTGAACGGTAACAGCAAATACAAAATCAGAGTTTTCGGTAGATTCAAGTGCGCTGAAAATATACCTTTCAATAATCTTGTCCTTTGCCCAGCCAATATCATTGTATTCAATATCGGTCATATACTCAAAGGATGTAAAGGTATCAAAACCAAGGTTTGAATAAACCGTATTTCTCTTATAAAAGCCTGCGCTGAAGTTATGTATGGCATGGGTACTGTAACCGAGAGCCTTATAATTATAGGGCATGGATTCGCAGGTATCGTCAAGAAGCAGAGATTCGTAAGGAAGCTCAATAGTACCGAAATGCTTTAAATTCATTCCTGTTAGAATTTCAAATTCAGTATTTGCAGTTCCTCCACCAACCACGGGAACTCTCAAATAGCCGCTTGGATAATTTTCCATTAAATTCTTAAAATTCGGAATGGGAGAATTTTCAAATTCAAGGCCCTTTATCTCTTCCGGATCAATAAAGGATTCAAGCTGAATAAAGATAACATTAGGTCTGTTATCATTATCGGCTATATCCCCCTCAAGCTCTGTGGCAAGTGCCTGAATTGAACCGCTGTCATAATTTTCGGGCTCTTCAATGCCCTGCTCAAAAAGTGAACAGCCAAAGGAATACAAAAAGCCGTTCTTTTTATAGCCTTCATCAATATTGGTGAATCTTGAATCAAGAAATCCGCAAACATCTCCCAAAAGTATCAGGAATGCGCACAAAACAGCGCAAACAGAGGTTATGAGAGCTACAGTTTTATAATTTATTGTACCGGGAAATTTATGTCCCTTTTTGCAAAGAACAACCATGCCGAACACAACAGCCGCTATGGCAAGCACAAGGAGTATTACGGTAAATGCGTTAAAATACCGCATTGTAATAAACATACCGTATTGGAAAACCACAATATCACTTGCATTAAACTGTGTATTTCGCTGAATAAGCAGTACCAGATTGATACCGCCAACAACCAACCACAAAAAGGTTATAAGTGAATATGTAAAGAGCTTTCTTTTAAAATAAAGACCTATCGAATATACAAAAGCCACTATGGCTAAATTAAGTAAAAATATATGAGGTTTAAGAAACAGTAGCTTCAGAGTATCCCAAAGGGAACGCTGATTTATAACCTCAAGAATAAAATACACGGTAAAGGAAAGCACAAACCAGGAAATATAGGGCTTATCCAAAAAACTGAGTAATATATTTTTCCTGTTTTCTTTATTGACACTTTCCCTATTATTTATCTCTTTTACATTTATTTCGTTGTTAATCTCATATCACCCTTTCTTACCCAGCCTAACTTAATAAAGGCCGCATTAAACCCAAAGGTAACAAGTGCAGGAAGAATAAAATGCATGGAAATAATTATCACTAAAGTCCAAACCGTACCAAACCTTGGATTCATGGAAGTAAATGCTTCAAACTGCCCAACAAGTCCCGCGCTTCCCATACCTGAGCCGGTGGGAGTGTTGGTCATACCTATAGCCGCAGAAGCAACAGGCCCCAAAACGGCAGAGGAACAGATCGGTGCTAACCAGATAACAGGCTTTTTCATTATATTGGGAACCTGAAGCATGGAGGTGCCAAGTCCCTGGGAAACAAGACCGCCTATTCCGTTATCTCTGTAGCTTGCAACGGCAAATCCAACCATCTGGCAGCAGCAGCCAACACATGCCGCACCTGCCGCAATACCCGAAAGACCAAGGGATATGCCAATGGCAGCAGAGGAAATGGGCAATGTAAGTATCATACCCATAAGTACGGATACAATAATACCTCCGATTACAGGATTTTGTTCAACATTGTAATTTACAAGTGAACCTATCCAATTCATAAAATTGGCAATAGGGGTTGAAATAAGGAAAGCGGCAACAGCACCCGAACAGATAGAAACCGTGGGGGTTACAATAATATCAAGCTTTGTTTTACCGCTTACAAGCATACCAACCTCAATTGCAACAACTGATGCAACAAAGGCACCTAAAGGCTCACCCGGAACACCAAAGGTAACAGAGGTAAGCTCTGTGCCCGCAAAGGCGCCAAGCATACCAATAACCGCAGCCGATGCACTCACAAGCACCGAAGACTTGAATTTTGCCGCAACTGCAACACCTATACCCGCACCGGTAACACTTTTTGCAACATTTGCCGCAAGTAACATATAGCTACCGATAACACCGGGTATAAATTTAGCTATCTGCGAGAGGATAGTTCCTATAATAAGAGTTGCAAAAAGGCCTTGCGCCATTGCACCCAGTCCGTCTATAAAATATCTTGAAAAAATCTTTTTCATCTGTTTACTCCGATTCTTAGGAATATAGGTTATTATATCAAAAAAAATGTCATTTTACAATAGAAAATATAATTTTTTATATATTGACATGTAATTGATAAAGGAGTATAATTATGGTATAAATAACATTAAGGAGATACAAAATGAATAAAGTAGATATCAAGGGTATAATTCCTGCATTTATCACCCCTTTCAATGCCGACGGTTCTCTTAACACAGATGCCGCAAAGGCTCATGCAAAGCGTCTTATCGAAAAAGGAGCAGACTCCCTCTATGTAGGCGGAAGCTCAGGAGAAATGATCCTTCTTTCCAATGAGGAAAGAAAAACACTTCTTGAAGCCGTTATTAGTGCGGTTGGAGAAGATTTCCCCATAATTGCACATATCGGTGCAGCTAATCCCGAAGATGCCTACGAGCTTGCAAAGCATGCACAAACTGCAGGTGCAGCGGCAATTTCCTCTGTTGCTCCCTTCTACTATAAGTATAATTTCAGAGAGATAAAGTATTACTATGAAAAGATCGGCTCTCTCTGCGATCTTCCCATGATAGTATATAACATTCCCGCACTTTCAGGTGCTAACCTTTCCATCCCCCAGATCAAGGAGCTTCTTGCACTTGACTGTGTTGGCGGTATGAAATTCACCTGCAGCGATTTTTATGCCTTTGAAAGAGTCCGCTGCGATTTCCCCGATAAGCTCCTTTACAACGGCTCTGATGAAATTATCCTTTCAGGTCTTGCAATGGGTGCAGACGGCGGTATCGGTACTACCTACAATGTACTCGTTTCAAAATTTGCACAGCTCTACAAGCTCTTCAAGGAAAACAAAATGGCTGAAGCACTTGAAATGCAGCATAACATCAACGCTGCAATTGAACAGATCCTTTCCTTCAATCTCCTTCCTGCAATCAAATCTCTTGTTCGCGCTTGCGGATGCGATTGCGGTAACTGCCGTGATCCCTTTGAAACACTTACAAAGGAACAGGAAGCTGCACTTATTGAAGCTGTAAAAGGAAAACTCAGCTGGGATATATAATATAACAAAAAGGTTTCTCGGAAACGAGAAACCTTTTTTAATTTATTACATATATTATATAGGTGATATTATGCGTATACGAAAAAACAAAAAGCTTTCATACAAAGCAAAACGCTTATTTATTGTATCCCTTGCTTTTTTGTGTATAACCCTTTTGGTATCATGGGGGTTGGATAATTCCGAGCCTGTAATTTTACCCCTTGCAGAAAGTCTTTTTAAGGATAAGGTCACAAATACAGTTTACAGCGTTATCAGTGACATCAGCTTTAACAACATCATTATTCCATGCTATACAGAGGATGGCAGAATAAGCTCAGTACAAACAGACACAGCCGCGCTGAATCTTATAACAAAAGAAATAGTAACAAAAATCGACAGCGAACTTGCCGAAAAGGATATAAACATAAAAATACCTATAGGAGATCTTTTGGGAACTCCGCTTGCCCTGGGGCAAGGTCCATATATTGTGGTACAGATGAATCAGTATAAATCCACCGATGCCGAGATAATAAGCGAGTTTACCCAAAACGGTATAAATCAGACATTGCATAAGCTTACATTGCGCTTGTGCGTGGAAACTGTAGTTTTAATACCCGGACCCGGAACTGAAAAAATAAAGGCAGAAATACTTCTGCCCTTATCCGAAACCTTAATAGTAGGTCAAAGTCCCGATACCTATTTTGAAAACAGCTTTACTTACCCTGTGCGATAAGTATTTTTACAGCTTCAATTGCACATCTTACGGCATTATCTGTGTCCTCTATCTGCATATCAGGAGGATCAATGCCAAGAGCTTTTCTTTCCTGATTCCATACAGTATGTAAAACCGTACCGCATCTTACTCCTCTTGCAGAAGCTACGGTAAAAAGAGCAGCGCTCTCCATTTCACTTGCAAGAACTCCAAGAGCCTTCCATGCCTCCCATTTATCTTTAAGAATATATGAAACAGGCATGGATTCGGGAGAATGCTGACCGTAAAAGGAATCCTTATTATGCACTATACCCTCGTGATGCCTGAAACCAAGCCTTGTTGCCGCATCATAAAGCGCCCTTGTAACATCAAAATCCGCAGTTGCGGGAAATTCAAGGGGGGCATATTCAAGGCTTGTACCTTCATGGCGGATAGCGGATGTTGCAATAACCAGATCTCCGCCTTCAACCTTAAGGTTTATTCCTCCGCATGTACCAACGCGTATAAAGGTATGAGCACCTAATTTTATAAGCTCCTCCATGGCAATAGAAGCAGAGGGGCCGCCTATTCCCGTTGAGGTAACACTTACCCTTTTACCCAAAAGAGAGCCTGTATAGGTCTTATATTCTCTGTTATACGAAACAAGCTCTGCATTGTCAAAATATTTTGCAATCTTTTCGCATCTGCCGGGATCTCCGGGTAATATAACATATTCGCCAACATCGCCTTTTTTGCATTTAATATGATACTGTAAGCTGTTATCCATATTAACTCCATAAAATACTCTAATATAAAATTGCCCGTCTGAAATTATAAGACAGGCAATTACTTGTTGCGGTAATATATAAATTAAATATCTTTATTATTTTGATGCATCGTCACTTGAGTTTTTCTGGCTGTAGCCATAGCCGTAGCCATAACCGTAACCGTATCCGTATTTACCGGCGTAACCGTATCTGCCCTTTTTGCGTTTATAGTAGGTGTCCTTGGCAACGGTAACATTATTCATAATAATACCGAGAACATTGGCATTAACAAATTCAAGCTTTGAAAGAGCTTCCTTTGTTGCGGGATGTGTTGAGGATTTAAACTTGATAACAAGCACAACACCGTTAACAATAGAAGAAATATCAAGAGCATCGGATACAAGGTTGATGGGGGATGTATCAACAATAATATAATCGAATCTCTCTTCAAGAGCTTCAATTGTTTCCTTCATTTTTTCACTTGAAAGAAGCTCTGCGGGATTGGGAGGAATAACTCCTGCGGTCATAACCCACAAATTAAGTCTTCCGGAAGGAATAATTGCATCATCAACATTGATCATACCAGAAAGAACATTGGAAAGACCAACGCGGTTTTCAATGCCGAATTTTGTGTGTATCTTAGGCTTACGAAGATCCGCGTCTATCAAAAGAACCTTTGCTTCTGTTTGCGCAATGGTAATAGCCGTATTTGTGGAAACGGTTGTTTTGCCTTCACCGGGATACGCGCTTGTAAACAAAAGCTTCTTACATTTGAGATTATTGGGAAGAGCAAAGGTAAGATTTGTTCTTATTGCCTTAAAAGCCTCGCTTAAAGCGAAATCGGAATTTTCGCTTATAACGCTTTTATTGTCGGCAACATTCATTTTAACCTTTTTTGCCATAGCCGTAACCGTATCCTTTCTTCTTTTTTGCTGCAACCTCAAAATTAGGAACACTTCCTAAAAGAGGAATGGGATAATTATCAAGAATGTCGGACTCTCTTTTGATTCTGACATCGGAAATATCAATAACAAATACAATAACAAAGGATAATACTACACCAACAAGCAATCCCATTATTGTATTACGGGTTGCATTTTTGGAATTGGAGGGAGTATCAACTCTGCGGGCAGAGTCGGATATCTCAACGCTGTAGCTGTCCTCATATTTTGCAATTTCATCGGGAGCAAGCTCTTCAAAGATCTCACCCAATTTAAAGGAATCATCGGGGTTTTTGGTGGTAACCGAAACGGTGAATATTGTAGAATTTTCATTATCCACAGTAAATTTCATAGCATTTTTAAGCCATTTTGCACCGTAAGGCATTCTCTCCCAGTCCTTGGGATATCTTTCTTTATATGTATCCGAAATATCTTCCATAAAGTCCTCGGTGCTTAAAAGATCCATACAGGTTGAAAATACCTTCTGTGCAAGAGTAGCACCGGAAACCGCTTCATTAACACTTGCCTGGCTTCCTGTTTTAACCAGAACATCAACTGTAGTGGTATATTTGGGTACATATGTATATTGGCTGTAGCCAAACGCAATGGCTGCAACAAGAATACCGCTGAGAAGAATTATCCACCAGCGTTTTTTTAATAAAACCAGAATTTCAAGCAGACTTATTTCCCTTTTCACAACTTATCCCCTTTTAATTATTTTTAACAATACATATAGACATTATATCACAGCAATTCTTTATTGTCAATACTGAAAAAAGCTTCAGAGAATAAATAATGGCGTAAATTTACGCCATTACCTTTTCATTATAGTTTTTCATGATCTGCGCCGCTTCTGCACGGCTTGCATTGTTTCCGGGATCAAGCTCATTTGAATCATTACCCGCAATGCATCCGCATCCAACAGCCCACTTCATTGCCGGAACTGCATAGGAAGCTATATCGGCAGTATCCGCATATTTATCGGTATTATCGGTAAAGCCCATGGTTTCAATGCCCTTCTTCTGGGTGTACATATAGAGCATAACAACTATGTCCTGACGGGTTATCGGAACATTGGGTGAAAACTCACCGTCACCCGTACCGTTTGTAATTCCGTTAACATAAGCCCATTCAACATAGGGCGCAAACCAATCTGTAACTTTTACATCCTCAAAATTTGTTTTGTTGCTGTAAGCACTTGTATCAATTTTTTCGATTTTACCGAGAATCGTTACCATCATTGATCTTGAAAGAAGATCGCCGGGCTTAAAGCTACCGCCGGTAACACCTGTCATTATCCCCTTTTCATTTACATATTCAACAGCGTTGAAATACCAGGAATGTGTATAAACATCTTTAAAGCTCTTTGTTTCGGAAAAGGCAGTACCTTCAATAAACAGCTCGGCTTCCCTTGCTCTTCTGCTTACCAGACCGGGAAGAACATTTCCGCCTGCCTTAACAAACTGACCGAATGCATTTTTAATTGCTTCGGGTGTGGAACGGTGAGCGCCGTTAATAAGAATTGTTTTCAAATCAAATTCATCCCAGCGAACCCAGGGGTTGCCGAAATTATAAGTAAAGCTTACAAGGGCATCATACTGCTTTTGTGATACCTTTATGTTATATTTGGTAAGAAAAGAATCAAGATTTGCTTCATAAGAAGGCATTGTTGCCAATATCAAAGCGGAAGCTTCAGGTTCTGTGATGCCGTTGGGATAGTCATTTTCATAGCAGGTTGAACCGTAGCCTATGGTATAATGACCTCCGTCCCAATATTTGAACTGGGCATATCCTTCAAAATCCTTGATAAGCTGTAAGCCCTCGGCACTAAGGGTATACTGTTTACCGGGAACAGAATCGGCAGTGAGCTTGTTTGCGTAATCAAGACATATCCAGCCGTAATTCCCTGCAACGCTGACCTTGCCCCAATTTGTGTTTGCAATTTCAAGAACATTAACGCTTTGACCGTCATAAAGCTTACCGATCGAAGAATAATTTTTATCAGGACCGCTTCTTACATAAAGAAATGCGGATGCACCAACATCAATACGGTATTCGCCCGTACCGTTCGGCGCCGCATAAACCGAAAAAGCAGCCGAAGAAAGCATCATAACGGATATTAAAAACAATGCTAAAATACGATTACAGAATCTCATTCATATCTCCTTTCGTACATTGTTTATATCGGTAAAATAAATTTGCATAAATTTACCAACATATAAAATTATAGCATAAAAGAATTAACATCATGTTAACGGCATAAATTCTTGTTAAAAATAACAATATATATTCACACCTCCCGTCATTATGCATAATTTTTCAGCATATTTTAATGCAATTTATACAATGTGACAAATTTTATACCAATATGTGGTAATTTTTCAATGACTTTTTACTGTCATATTTTTCCATTTTTGAGCAGTTAACACTTTGTTAATAATTTTTGCACTCTCTTTACCCCATAGAATTTTACTCAACCGTTATTGCAAAAAATACAGGGATGTGCTATAATAACCGTTAATAAGACATTACCGAAGAGATGAGGAAAAAGTAATGAAAACATTTTCAATACAGCTTACAGAAAATGCCGTATTAGACTGCTATTTACACGAATATTACAAATGGGATATAGTTGGCAAGGTAAATGAAAGCCACCCCGCCATAATCGTATGTCCCGGAGGGGGATACACCTCATTAAGCTGCAGCGAGGCGGAGCCGGTGGCACTAACATTTTTAAAGGAAGGCTTTTCAACCTTTGTTTTGAACTATTCAACAGGTGAAAACTGCCGTTGGCCGAATGCACTTATTGAGGTTTTATCCGCGATATGGCAGGTAAGAAAGAATGCAAAGGAATGGTATATAAATCCGGATGCCATAGCGGTAATGGGATTTTCCGCCGGCGCAGGTATGGCGGCAATAGCCGCAACCCAATGGAATACCGAGGATGCTTATAAAAAGGTAGGCGCACCCAATGCCGAAAGTGTTAAACCGAACGCGGCGGTACTCGGTTACGGAGCAATGGATGCTTCCCTTCTTATGAAAAGAAATATATTTGACGATAAGGAAATGTTCGGAGAAAACGCAGCAGACCATTTTGATCCGGTAAAGTATATAGGAAAACACACTCCTCCCACCTTTTTATGGCACGGCAGAAGGGATTCATGTGTACCCAGCTTTGCAACTGTTGATTATGCAAGAAAATTAGACGATCTTGATATAAGCTATGAGCTTCATGTTTTTGATTTTGCAAACCATGCACTTACCGTATTCAACCGAAATACCGACAGCGACAATTATGACTCAAGAGAATTAAGAAATGTTGGAATGTGGGTTGAGATGTGCGCAGACTGGTTAATGACTACATTTGGATATTAAGGAGCAGTAATGAAACACTTAAGAATAGATTTCAATGAAAATTGTTGGTTAGACTGTTATATTCACGAAAGCTATGAATGGGATATAACAGGAAAGGTAAACAAAAGTCATCCTGCCATAATCGTATATCCCGGCGGCGGATATCTTTCAATTAGCTGCAGCGAAGCTGAGCCTGTTGCCCTTACCTTTTTGCAGGAAGGCTTTTCTACATTTGTACTGAATTACTCCTGTGACCAAAATTGCCTCTGGCCCCTTGCGCTCCATGAGGTGCTTTGGGCAATATGGCAGGTAAGAAAGAATTCAAAGGAATGGTATATAAATCCGAATGCCATAGCGGTAATGGGATTTTCCGCAGGCGGAGGTATGGCAGCAATAGCCGCAACCCAATGGAACACAGAGGGAACGGATAAAATACTGAATGCACCCAACCTTGAAGCTTTAAGACCTGATGCCTGCGTGTTAGGCTACGGTGATTTTGATGCAACCAATCTCATTTCAAGCGGATTTTTAACCCCCGATGCCTATGGAAAGGCACCGAGTGAGGGTGATATACATTTTGATCCTGTTAAATTCATAGGTAAGCATACCCCTCCTACCTTTATCTGGCACGGAAGAAGGGATGACGCCGTTCCTTCCTATATAACAATGGACTATGTAAAGCGTCTTGAAGAATTTGATATAAGCTATGAGCTTCATGTTTTTGATTTTGCAGGTCATGCCATGACCGTATTCAACCGAACAACAGACAGCGATAATTTTGATATGCGGAAATTCAGAAATGTGTCAAAATGGACTAAAATGGCATCCAATTGGTTAATGAACACCTTCGGTTATTAAAAAATCTCCTGATTTTTCAGGAGATTTTTTGTGTTTCTGCTTTAATTCACACACTTTTTAGTATTTATGAATAATTTAGTAATTTTTCTTGACATTATTTTGTATATATGTTACAATTAGCAAAGATTAAGTTCCAATAAATTGTAAAGGAGAAAAACATGAAACAAAAATTTTCAATTGCACAAAAATCTATGGCATTAACCCTTTTGGTTTTAATGCTGATTTCCGCGATACCCTTTACTTCATTTGCAACATATACGGCTTCGGACATAAACTATGATATTTCGCAAGCAAATATTATTCCGGCTGATGTTACAAGCGAATATTTTGCCTCGGCTGAACCGATCACCGAGCCTTCAACAAGCATTACAAAGATGCATGTTATACCGGAAACGGTTACCTCCGAGTACGGTCTGCAGGATACGGTTATCTTTGATGACAACGGCAACCGTGTTGGCACTCAAAGAGAATTGGCGGGTGAAAGTGCTGATGTAATAATAGACAACGATGCAGCCTTCCCTGCAGAATATAACAGCCTTGGTCAGACCAATGCAGCGGGTACTGCATGGATAAGTCCTGTTAAGGATCAGGGTTATTCGGGCAACTGCTGGGCATTTGCGGCAATTTCTGCGGCAGAAGCAGCTTTTATACGCAACAATCCCACCGCCGAGGGTGTAGACTTTTCCGAGGCTTACCTTGCATATCTGGGCAACAGACCTAAAACCACGGATATTACAGACCCGATGCATGTTGACGGTGTAAACCAGGCATACCCCCATGACAGAGGCGGTAACGCCCTTACATCCGGCTCAGCTCTTGCAAGATGGACCGGACCTGTTCATGAGTCCATGCTTCCTCCCTGCGATTTCTACGGCGCGTTCAGAGGATGGGGTGTTGGCGACGATATGCGTTATATCGCAGAACAGCATCTTACCAAAAACTACATGATATACACCAAGAATATGGCGGCAATGAAATCTGCCATTCAGACCTATGGCGGTGTATTTGTTACATATTATCACCATGATTCCCCTGTAAATCATATACCCGGTGCAACAACCTATTATCAGTATTACATGACCGAGATAAACCATGCGGTTTACTGTGTGGGCTGGAATGACAATATTCCCGCAACCGCCTTTAAGGTTCGTCCAAACGGTAACGGTGCATGGCTTATGAAGAATTCATGGGGCGAAGGCTGGGGCAACGGCGGCGGTTACTTCTGGCTTTCTTACTATGATACCTCTCTCTACAGCGCATGGGTAATGGATTTCCAGAATATTGATATTGTTGATAACAACTATCAGTTTGACGGCTCATGGGATGTGGGCTTCACCTATTTCTGGTTCAACGAGGGTTACGAAAGACACGCCCTTTCCCAGGCAAATATGTTCCATGCCAAGGGGCATGAGTATATCAAGCAGGTGGGAGTATTCACCTACAACGAAGCGGCGCATCTTCTTATAGATATATATAAGAATCCAACAGATCCCCACAATCCCGAAACGGGAACCCATGTATGCGTAACGGCAACCGATGTTGTGGGGCAAGGCTACAGAGTAATAGATCTTCCCCATACGGTAGAGCTTTTTGAGGGCGAGAGATTTGCAATAGTTGTAAGAACTATAACAACCTGCAATCAGCCCTCCTACGGTGTATGCGAATATAAGCCGTATACTCAGGCGCTTCCGGGTCAGTCCTATTATAAGGATCATGAAACCAACACATGGATAATGAATGATAAGAATTCCTTTATCAAGGCATTTACCGAGGATGCAGAGGTAGACACCTCTGCGCTTCAGGAATTATATGATGCATGTCTTGATTACGGCTTTGCTCCCGATGAAAATATCTTTATGATCCAGGCAGGCAATGTACTTGCCCTCGATGATCCCCCCAAGCAGAGAGTAACAAATGCCTATAAATTCCTTTATTCAAACTTTTCGGGTACTGTTGGAGTAATAGACTTTGACGGTGTTATAGCAGGAGCTGAAAATATACCTTCCATGATGAATGTATCCAAAGGCAGCTATGCAATGCTTCCTACCGAAACTCCCTATTACCCCGGCTGGGCATTTATAGGATGGAGTCTTTCGGGAACGGCAGATAACTATTACTACCCCGGTCAAACGATTCTTGTTAACAACTCCATGAACCTAAAAGCAATATGGAGAAAATCGGACGGAGACGGTCAATACCCCACAGGCGGCTTTTATGCCGTATACTATGATCCCAACGGCGGCTCATGGGACGGCTCAAACACCAATATTACAAAATCCGAAACACAGTACGGACTTATGACCTTTGGTGCTCACTTTGATTTCCCTGCTCAAACACAAACACTCACAAGAACAGGCTACAGATTGCAGACCGATCAGGTCGATATGACACAGGTTGAATTCTGGTCGGGCAACGGCAACGGCAGACTTACCTATAACGATCCCATCAACAACGGCTACGAGTATGAAATATATGAAGCCGCCTATAAGGGTTCTGTATTTATGGTAGATACAGACAGAGTTCCCTACGGCAACAACATATTTGTAAATGCCGCATGGGATCCCATCATTACATATGTTATGAATGACGGCTCGGATATAAAGATACAGGACTTTAACTATATTACCGGCGGCAACGGTTACACAATACTCGGTACAGGCGATTATACAAGATATTCTTCAAGCTCCACCCTTAACACAGGCAGAGAAGCTGATACAAAGAATACTCTTATCCCCAACAGAGAGGGCTATAACGGTCTTACACAAATTCCCGAAAGCGGTAACAAGTCGGTTGTAAGCTGGAACACAAGAGCAGACGGTACGGGTACAACCTATTCGGTAAATCAAGTATATGAAATAACCGAACCTCTTACCCTTTACGCTATATGGGAAGAAAGTGAACCCGAACCTCCCGCAGTTACAGAACCCACAGTATCAGCAGAAGGCGCAGTTGTAACAGTTTCCGGACTCAGCGCAGATGTTAAGGATGTATTCCTTGCTCTCGGTGAATATGACAACTACACAGATGTAAACAACAATAAGGTAGTTCGTCTTACCCAGAATAAGCTTCAGGGTGCAGAGTCCTATGACTACACAGTACCCGCAGGCGGAGTATTTACCGTACTTGTTCGTTACAACGACGGCACAATGAAGTACCTCTATGTTACAGTTAATGTAATAGTTCCCGAAATGTCCGCAAACGGACTTCAGGTAACAGTATCTAACCTTGAAGGTGTTAAGGTTATCCGTACCGCTTACGGTGAATACAAGACCGCAGCAAAGATCAAAGCTGCAGAGGGTGCAAGAGCCTTTACCGCAAAGGGTGTACTCAAGGGTGTTGATCAGTACACAATCCAGTACAGAGATAACGGTATAGC
>JAFYPJ010000143.1 GCA_017547545.1 Clostridia bacterium
CCTCAAAGTAATCAGATATGCAAAGGGTGAATATAAAACATCTAATGAGATCAAGAACGCTCCCGGCAGTATCTCTGTCAGCGGCAAAACAATGACTGCAGATACATATACCGTAACTCTTGCATCCGGTACTTACACCTTCTGTGTACAGTACAACGATGAAAGCTATAACTACTACACAGTAACAGTTGAGTAAATAAGTAACAAAAAAATATCTCCCGAATTTGGGAGATATTTTTTTGGTTTATTTATTCGTAGTATTCAAGAAGCTGCTTGAGCTTTCTTTCGTAACCCGGCTTATTTGCAGCATAGTAAGAAGCAAAGTTGCTGTTATCGTTAGCCATAAGATTTCTGAATACACCGCAGCAATCAATGGTATCTGTGTAGAACATACCAAAGTTAATGGTAAATCCGTTACGGATAATATCAAGCATTTCAGCAGATTCTTCATCACGGGTATACTTAAATGTAAGTGCCTGGTCATAGTAAGCGGGAATAACCTTTTCGGAGCTGATAGCGGTAAGTGTATCAAATACACCGCCAGCCTTTTCAAGGTTAGGAGCATCCGCAGGAATACAAGCTACAGAATAGCTTATATCAGCAGAGGTATAGTAGCTTTCCTGGTTTACATCCCACTTGGGGCAAGGAATTATACCAAAATCAACTTCCATGCTTCTGAACATCTGGGCACGCTGTAAGCTGGTAGGATAGAAGAGAGCTCTTCCCTCTCTGAATATCTTATCAAGAGGATTTTCGTCAACTGTATCACCGGAAGTCATATAAGCGGTGTAGCAATCATCGGTATTCTTGAATTCGATCATCTTTGTAAGAATATTTGTAACCTTACCAACATCAAATTCAATCTTGATGTTACCCTCCTCGTCATGCTTGGTAGGCTGAACATCAAAATGAGAATGCCAGTTATCCATGGTGTTGGGAATATCGGTGATATAACCGAACACATCGGATTCATCGGGCCACTGGTCGTTGTTCTGGTCTGTCCACTTGCCGCGGCTCATTTCTATACATTCATCAATTGTCCACTTTCCGTCGCGAACAAGCTGATAAATATCTTCAAGCTGATAGTCCTGAGCAAGCTTCTTGTTAAAGAACATTACATAAACTCTGTCCCAATATGTAAGTGAATAATCACCAACCATATATTTGAGCTGACCGTTTACCGAGATCTCATCTATACAGTCCTGATAGAAATAGTCATGATCATGACTTTCATCCTCGCAGGCAAGGGTTTCCTTCACAACGGGAACATCGTAATAGTTGTAGAAATACTGAGCAAGCTCACCGGATGCCATGTATGCACAGTAACCCATTATAAGGTCAAAGTCACCGATGCCGGCATCAATAGAGTTTCTGAAGGTGTTAACAAAGTCACCGCCGTTTGCCCAGTCTCCGGGGATATCATTTGCAATAATATCGCTGAGACCGAAAATGTCTTTAACATTACGGTTTCTTTCATAAACAGCCTGATTTACAAGCTCTGTTTCGCCTTCATCTGCTACGATCTCATAAAGATAGGTACCGTAAGCATTATCTTCGCGGCAAAGAATTTTAAATTCTTCCCCTTCATAGGTTGTTCCTTCCACAACATGGGAAGCTTCGGGAAGAGCCGAAACCGCTTTACCTTCACCCGACTTACCGCCGCATGCGCAAAGAAGCGGAATAAGCATCAAAAGGCAAAGCACAAATGCTAAAATCTTTTTCATTTTAATCTCCTTTCAGATTTAAGCTATATTTTATTATATCATACATAAAATTTTTGTCAAGATTTTTTTGATTTTATATATTGAGAGGGGCTCATCCCCTCTTTTGAACGAAATGCCTTTGTAAAATGGGAGGAGGAAGAAAACCCGCAGTTGTATGAAATTTCGGTTAAGGATGCATCGGGATTCAGCTTCATCATAAATTTTGCCTTTTCCAGCCTTTGGGTAATAAGATACTGATGCGGTGACATATTGGTATGCTCTTTGAAAAGATGGCGGAATCTTTCATAGCTGTAATTAAGCCTTCTTGCATGCTCTCTGAAGTCAATATCATTTTCAATATTTTCATCAATATACTGCAAAATTGAGTTAATTGTGGGCTTGCCCGACTCCTTCAACCGCAAAGTTTCGATCAAAACTGTTTTGATAAGACATTCTATCATTTGATCCTTGCATACCTCAACGGTATCCGTTTCGGTTTTCAGCTTTTTAACACAGGAAAGAACGCTTCCGTCATAATCGGTAAACATACCCTCACACACAAGCTCCGGGGGTGCATCAAAATAAAAATATATAATACGGGTACACTCAGAATCCTTTTCGCTGTGATATGTACCTGCTCTTGTAATATAATAATTCCCTGATGAAAAGCTATAGCTTTTTCCGTTTATCTGCGCAAAGCCTTTTCCGCTGATACAGTATACAAGCTCATGGGTATGATGAACATGATTTGAAACAAGAGCGCTGTTGGCATGATAAATCGAAACAAGCTTTTTACAAACTATATCCATAACTTCTCCTGTAATATAACTAAGTAATGCAAATATATTATAGCATATCAATTTTAACATTTCCAGCCATTTTTTCAATTTTACAAAAATTATATTATATAAATTACTTCATATTTATTATATAATTAAGCATATAAAGGAGTTGATAAAATGAAAAAAGTAAAAATTGGTTTTGTTGGCGTAGGCTGTATAAGTCCGATTTACCTTGAAAACCTTACAAAAATGTTCAAAGAGGTAGAAATAATAGGTGTATGTGACCTTATACGCGAGCGCGCAGAAAAAGCGGTTGAGGAATATAACATACCCAAGCTTTACGAGGATATGTATGAGCTTTTCAGAGATCCTGAGGTTGATATAGTTCTTAACATCACCCGTCCCTACGAGCATTATGAGGTTACAAAGCAGGCACTTCTCCACGGAAAGCATGTTTATTCGGAAAAACCGCTTTCCCCCGATCTTACCGAGGCAAGAGAGCTTGTTGCCCTTGCAAAGGAAAAAGGGCTTTTGCTTGGCGGTGCGCCCGATACCTTTATGGGAGCTTCTATCCAGACCTGCCGCCATCTTATAGACAGCGGCTTTATAGGTGAAGTAATAGGTGCTCACGCTCACTTTATTTCAAGAGGACCGGAGCATTGGCATCCCGATCCCGAATTTGTTTATCAATACGGCGGCGGCCCGATGTTTGATATGGGCCCCTACTATGTAACCGCCCTTATCAACCTTATGGGCGCGGTAGACACAGTTTCCGGTATGACCAATATTTCATATCCCGAACGCCCCATTTTAAGTGAAAAGAAATACGGTAACATTATGAAAGTGGATGTTCCTACCTATGTTATGGGAACAATGCGCTTCAAAAGCGGTGCGGTAGGTAATATTTTTACAACCTTTGATGTAACCTACCATAACAATGCAACTATCGAAATTTTCGGTTCAGAAGGTACACTTATTGTACCCGATCCCAATAATTTTGACGGAAAAATTAAATTAATGCACGGAAGATCGCCTGAACCTATTGAAATGCCGAAGATTTTCAAGTATAATGATAATTCAAGAGGTTTAGGACTCGCCGATATGGCAAAGGCTCTTTTAAGCGGCAGAAATTACCGTGCAAACAGTCAGCAGCAGCTCCATGTTGTTGAGATTATGTCTGCCTTCTATACCTCAAGCGAAAAAAATACAAACATTAAAATCGAATCTGAATTCCAACGCCAGAAGCCTATGGAAAAGCAAGGCCTTGTTGGTATTCTTGATGATTAAGGAGGATTATTAAAATGACATTACCCGTTGGATTACAGTTATACTCTGTAAGAGATGATTTAGGCGCTGATTATTTCGGTACTCTCAAAAAGGTTAAGGAAATGGGTTACGAAGCGGTAGAGCTTGCAGGAATCGGCAAAAGAGATCCCATTGAGATACGCAAAATGCTTAATGAAGTTGGTCTTTTCTGCAATTCCAGCCATTGCCCCACCGCAGAAATGGAAGAAGAAGGCGCTTTTGAAAAATATAAGGCGGCAGGACTTGATTACATAGTTGTTCCGTGGATGTCCTACGGCAGCGATCACAGAAGACTTGCTGAAAATCTTGAGCTTATCAAGAAGCTTGCAACAGAGGCTAACAAGCACGGCCTTACCCTTCTCTACCACAATCACGATTTTGAATTTGAAAGAGAAAACGGCAAAACCATTTTAGATACCATTTACGATTATGTACCCGCAGACCTTCTCCAAACCGAGCTTGATACCTGCTGGGTTAAGTTTGCCGGCAGCGATCCCTGTGAGCTCCTTAAACAGTACAAGGGCAGATCCCCCATCGTTCACTTAAAGGACTTCTGGGAGGATGCGGAATTTGATGCATGCCCCTATGATCTTATCGGCAAAACAAGAGAAGAAAGAGAAAATGAAGGCTTTGAATTCCGCCCCATCGGTCACGGTATTCAGGATATCCCCGCAATTCTCAAGGCTTCAATTGATGCAGGCGCAGGCTGGATAATTGTTGAACAGGACGAAAGCAAGAACCGTCCCGCACTTGAAAGCGCAAAAATGAGCATAGATTATCTGCGTTCCTTTGAGTGGTAAATTAAAAATGAACCTAAAACACCTGAAATTCGGTTTCAGGTGTTTTTCTGTTATAGGGTACCCTACCATTGAGAAAAATGCCGTGATATAATTAAAATGTAAATAATAAAAATATTATGGAGGTACTATGGCAATAAGAAGAATGATCTCAAGATCTCTGATAGACACCGATATCTTTCTTGACCTTTCAACCGAGGCAAAAGCTCTTTATCTCTTTTTCAATATTTATGCCGATGATGACGGCATGGTGGGAAATCCCAAAAGCATTTCAAGAATATCGGGTATTTCAGCATCATTTATAAACGAGCTTTCGGAGTGCGGCTATATCATCCGCTTTAACAGCGGGGTTATTGCAATTAAGCATTGGCTTGTGCATAATCTTATCCGTAAAGACAGATATACCCCTACCCTTTTCAAAAAGGAATACGATTGTCTTTGTGTAA
>JAFYPJ010000144.1 GCA_017547545.1 Clostridia bacterium
CAAAAGCACCCACGAAGGGTGCTTTTGTCTTTGGTGGATCCGAGGGGAATCGAACCCCTGTCCGAAAACATATTCATTGTGCTTTCTACGGGTGTAGTTTGTTTTAAAGTTTCCCTGCAGCCTTTAAGCAAACAAAATCGAATACAGGTAGTTTCTTAATTCATGAGCGTTACAGAAACAACTTACGCTTCACGTTCACCACTAAAATGACACCCGCGGGAAGCCGTGGTACTCAACCGTTGGATGAGGCGCACTTAGGCAGCCTGAGCTACGAGATTATCGTTAGCGTTTAATTTTAAAAGTGTGCAGCTGTTTAAAGAGTTACTGCATCTCTACCCGCTTACCCAACTTCAACATCCCCGTCGAAACCTTTACGGACCCATATGGGCAACTCCCTTGGGAGTTGCAGTTATGAGTTATAATTAGCTACGCCAAGTTATGAGTTGGCAGTTAAAAACCGCTTTACGGTTTTCTTCTTTAGAATTCCTCGTTTAAGAAGTCGATTGCGTCCTTAGTCCAGCGCTCAGGCTTCTTGGGCTGAGGCGTATCGGGGAACTCTGTTTGCTTATCGCATACCGAGAGACCGTGGGGACCCTTGGGATATACGTGCAATTCGTAAGGAATTCTCAATCTTGCAAGCTCTGTACAGAGGTAAAGGGAGTTAAGAGAGGGAACACCCTCATCTCCTGCTGTATGCCATACAAAAGAGGTAGGGAAGTCCTTGGTGATTCTTCTTTCAAGTGAGAAGAAGTCAACATCCTCGTCAGTTAATTTGTCTTTGCCCAGAAGGTTCTTGATGCTGGGGCGGTGACCGTCATGTGTTGCTGTAATAACGGGATAACCGAGTACCATCTTATTGGGCTTATAGCTTTCGGGATTGCCCATTGCTTCCTTAACGAAATCCTCATTCCAAAATGCACCGCAGCTTGCCGCCAAATGACCGCCTGCGGAGAAGCCGCATACTGCGATATTATCTGTGTCAACACGCCATTCCTTAGCGTTTGCTCTTATCATCTTTATAGCTGTGTAAGCCTCAAAAAGAGCCTTTGGGAACACTGCGGGAACAACCGAATATTTAAGAACAAATACGTTGAAGCCAGCAGATAAGAATTTGAATGCAACGGGATCGTGCTCGCGGTATGAGGTCATGGCATAAGCGCCGCCGGGAAGGATAAGAACAGAGATTTTCTTTCTGTCAAGTCCCATCTCCTCGCCGCAGCTATCTCCGGCGATATAACATTCAAGATCGGGATGGTAGTCGCCAACCTCAAGACCTAATGCCTTATAGTCAATATCTAACTTTATCTTCTTGTATTCCATAGTAGCCCTCAATACTGCTGTTTATATTTAAAGTTCTGCGCAATTTCGCGCTCCTGTTGCTTTTTCTGTAAGGAATCGCGCTTATCATAAAGCTTTTTACCCTGACAAAGACCTATTTCCATTTTAACTCTTGAACCCTTGAAATACAGGGAAAGGGGAACAAGGGTAAGGCCCTTTTGCGAAACTTGACCGAAAAGACGGTTTATTTCTTTTTTATGCATTAAAAGCTTTTTTTCTCTCAAAGGATCTTTGTTAAAGATGTTGCCTTGCTCATAGGGGGAGATATGCACGCCCGAGGCGAAAAGCTCACCCTTATATATATGGCAGTAGCTATCCTTTAAGTTAACTCCGCCTCGGCGAAGCGACTTAACCTCTGTGCCGAAGAGCTCAATTCCTGCCTCAAAGCTCTCGAGAACAAAAAAATCGTGACGTGCTTTTTTGTTCACAGCTATTGATTTGATATTATCATTATTTGCCAAAAAGCACACCACCTTTCGCGGCAAGTTGCCGCACCCAATTTCGCCCCACCTTTAGTGTTATATTCGATGTACGTTACACGAGGTGGAAAATTTCCTATAACTAAAGATAAAGATAGGGAGAGTAAAAATACTCTCCCTACAGTATAGCATATAATCAGTCCTTTGTCAACGATTAACGTTCGTCAATTTTTGTGTATTCCTTAGGTTCGCCAACACCCATATAACCGGGACGGATGATCTTATCTGCATTGATAAGACCTTCAATACGGTGTGCACTCCAACCAACTATTCTTGCAATAGCAAATATAGGTGTAAGAAGCTCGGGGGGGATATTAAGCATGGAATAAACAAATCCGCTGAAGAAGTCAACATTGGGGCTTACACCCTTGTATATCTTGCGCTTTTCGGAAATAAGGCGTGTACCGATTTTTGCAACGTTTTTGTAAAGGGCATATTCCTTATCTCTGCCTTTTTCTGCGCTGAGATCCTTAACGCATCTTTCAAGAATGCATGCACGGGGGTCGGAAATAGAATAAACTGCGTGACCCATACCGTAGATAAGACCGCTGCGGTCAAAGGCTCTCTTTTCAAGAATTGCGGTGAGGTACTGCGCAATAGCGTCCTCATCTTCCCAATCCTTAACGTTTTCCTTAATATCGTTGAACATACGAACAACCTTGATGTTTGCACCGCCGTGCTTTGGACCCTTAAGGGAACCGAGAGCCGCAGCTATAGCGGAATAAGTATCTGTACCGGAAGAGGAAACAACGTGAGTTGTAAAGGTAGAGTTGTTTCCGCCGCCGTGTTCGGCATGGAGTACAAGAGCAAGATCAAGAATCTTTGCTTCGAGATCGGTATATGAGCTATCGGGGCGGAGCATATGAAGAATGTTTTCTGCTGTAGAAAGCTCAGGCTTGGGAGGATGAATATAAAGGCTATGGCCTTCATGATAATATTTAGAAGAAAGATAACCGTAAACACTCCAAACGGGGAAAAGAGCAATAAGCTGTAAGCTTTGGCGAAGAACATTCGGTATGGCGATGTTATCTGCCATATCGTCATAAGCATACATTGTAAGAACACATCTTGCCAATGTGTTCATTGTATCTTTACCGGGAGCTTTTAAGATAATATCACGAACAAAACTTGTGGGTAATGTACGGTATTCTGCAAGGAGGTTTGAAAATTCCTTTAATTCTTCGTGGGTGGGTAATCTTCCTAAAAGCAAAAGATAGCTGATCTCTTCAAAACCGAAACGGTCTTCTTTCATAAAACCGTCAACTAACTCATATATGTTATAACCGCGGTATTTAAGAATACCCTCGCAGGGAATGCGTTCACCGTTTTCTTCCTTGAAAGAAATAATATCAGAAATTTCAGTAAGGCCTGTAAGAACGCCTTGTCCTGCAGCGTCACGGAGACCTACATTAACAGAATGCTTTGCATAAAGAGCTTTATCAATATGGTTGTTCTGAGCGCATTCTTGTGCTAATTTAAATATTTGAGGTGGTGTTTGTGTATAGGGATTAATTGTGCTCATAGCAGCCCTCCTTATGTTTATTTTATTTATTATATCATAAATTTTCAGAATGAGCAATATTTTTTGGAAAAAATATTCATATTATCTTAATTGACATTAAAATTTGTGTTTGTTATAATTTCTATTATAAATATTTTACTGTTATATGATAAATTTAACATCAATTTATACATCAGAAGGAGGCTGTATATGATTAAAAGACTTGCAAAGTGTATCAGAGAATATAAAAAATACGTTATTGCAACTCCTGTACTCGTAACCCTTGAGGTAGTTATGGAGGTACTTATGCCGCTTATAATGGCGGAAATGATTGATAAAGGTATTGGAACTGAGAAGGATCCGGGAAGTATTAAAATGGTGCTTATTTACGGCGGTCTCTTACTCGCTTGCGCCCTTTTATCCATGATCTTCGGCGGCTTTGCCGGTAAAACCGCGGCAAAGGCATCCTGCGGATTTGCAAAGAATCTTCGTCATGATATGTTCTACAGAATTCAGAACTTTTCATTTTCTAACATTGACCGTTTTTCAACAGCAGGTCTTGTAACCCGCCTTACCACTGATGTTACAAATGTTCAAATGGCGTTCCAAATGCTTACAAGAATGACATTTCGTGCTCCCGTTATGTTGATTATGGCGCTTATTGCCGCTTTTAAACTCAATGTAAATCTTTCCATGGTTTACCTTTGTGTTGTTCCCGTTCTTTTTGGCGGACTTATGCTTATCATTAAGTTTGCTCATCCTA
>JAFYPJ010000145.1 GCA_017547545.1 Clostridia bacterium
CTCAAGCTTGCAAAGCACCATGTTTTTGAAAATAGATGCTTTTTCAACTTTACAGGGAATATATTCACCCTTACTTTCAAGATAAAGTACTTTTAATCCTGCCAATATCGCAGGACTGTCACACCAGGATTCCAATTTTATAAGCCCCGCAACACCGTGGGTATTGACTGCCTTTGCACAAGAAAGGTATTCTTTCATGTTAACTCCTCATAAATAAAAAGTAAATATTGTAAAATGTCAATTGTAGAATTCAACAAAACATATTATAATAATACTATATTATATACTATATTTTCAAAAATTACAAGAGCAAGAGGAAAACAAGATGTCAAATAATGCATTTTTGACCTATCAGAAGGTCAAGGAAAATATTTCAAAGGTTATCGTAGGAAAAAATGATGTTGTGGATCTTATGGTAATTTCACTTTTTTGTAACGGTCATATGCTTATATGCGATGTTCCCGGAACAGGAAAAACCATGCTTACAAAAGCCTTTGCCGCATCAATAGGCGGAAAAGCGGCAAGAATTCAGTTTACCCCCGATCTGCTTCCCGGAGATATAACCGGAGTTCGTTATTTCAATATGAAAACGGGTGAATTTGAATTTGTTCCCGGCCCATGCTTTACAAATGTTCTTTTAGCAGATGAAATAAACCGTGCCACACCCAAAACCCAATCAGGTCTTTTAGAATGTATGGAAGAAAAGCAGGCAACCATAGACGGTACAACCTATTCTCTTCCCGATCCTTTCATGGTAATAGCAACAGAGAATCCCATTGAGAATATGGGTGTTTTCCCTTTGCCCGAAGCTCAGCTTGACCGATTCCTTTTTAAAACCGCAATGAACTACCCCACACCTGAGGAAAATGCGCAGATACTTGCCCGTTTTGGAACAAACAGTAAAAAAATACACATTGAACCGGTAATCAGTGTTTCTGATGTTCCCTCACTTGCAAAAGAGGTAGCGGATATTTATATCCATCCTGACCTTATAAATTACATTACTGCCATAGTTGAACGCACCCGTACCTGGGAGGGTGTTTCCCTTGGAGTAAGCCCCAGAGGTGCTCTTGCGCTTTTAAAGGCGGCAAAGGGCTTTGCTGCTATCAATAACCGTGATTATGTTTGGCCTGATGACATAAAAAAAGCAGCAATTCCCTGCCTTGCACACAGAATTATCCTTAAAAGCTCCCACAGAGTAAAGAAGGATTATGATGCAAAGATAATAGACGATATACTCCACACCGTATCCGTACCTACGGAGCCTGACATTTTCTACTCAAAAAGATGAATCAAGGGCAGCAAACCGAATTTTTCACCAACAATCCATGGCTGATAGTATTGGCTGTAATACCTATACTTATTGTAATTGGTATTGTTTTATGGGTATATTACCGTCACCTTTGTAAAAAACTGATAGGAAATATTGAATACAAACGGGAATTTTCCGATTTTGGTGTTTACGAGGGGGATACTGTTACAATAACAGAAACCTTATATAATAACACAAAACTCCCTCTTTTTAATATTTATGCGGAAAGTTATATATTCCCTGAGCTTCAGTTAACCGCATATACCTACAAGGATAAAAAGGCAATGCAGCTTTTTCAAAGCAAATTTTCGCTTGTGATGCCATATATGCAGGTTAAAAGAAAACATAAGATAATTTGTACAAAGCGCGGTAAATACGAGCTTGAAAGTGCCGAAATAATCCTGCCCGGAAGCTCTCGCTTTGTTGAAAGCCGTTCTGTGCTTTATGTTTATCCCGCCATTCTGCCTGCCCCCGTTAACCCTTATCCCGTAGGACTTTTAATGGGCGAAAGTATTTCAAGAAGAATGCTTGTACGCGATCCTTTCAGTATATCGGGAATCAGACCTTATGCACAGGGAGATCCTTTTAATCTTATAAACTTCAAAGCAACCGCAAAGGCATACGGTACTGCAGCACAGCCTTTAAGGGTAAATAATCTTGACTATTGCTCTAACCGCACCTTTATGGTATATATAAATTTCCAAACAAATCCCAAAGAGCCTATCCCTTCGCATATCTTCAATAAAATGATGGAGAATTCCCTTTCATATACTGCGGATATAATTCGCGTTATGTCTGAAAACGGCTACCGTTTAGGTCTTAAAAGCAACTGTGTGTGCAATGACGGAACTAACGGTATTGATTTTCCTGTTCATTCGGGTGAATTGCATGTAAGAGAAATGCTTTGTGCAATGAGTGAAATAAGAATAGCCTCTTCGGTTTCCTTTTCAAGTCTTATTTCAAAAGATGCCCGACAAGGATTATCCGATACAGAAATATTCATTTTTACTTCTTATACAGATGATGACACAGAAAGTGCAATTGAAGAATTAAAAAAGAACCGCAACTCGGTAAATATAGTTCTTCCCTTTGCCGAAGATGAAAAGGAGGAATCTGAAAATGAAGAATAAAGAGATCAGATTCAAGATTTTCACCTTTGACAGAAACAGACTTATTATAAGTTCGGTTTATCTGTTTATTTCCCTTTCCCTTTTAACTGCATTCGGATGGGTGCCAAAGGAATATAAATATACCCGTCAGTTTTTGGTGGTATTTGGATTTGTCTTCCTTGTTGTATTCATATACAGCCTGCGAAAGATCCTTACCAAAGAATCCAAATTAGAGCTTTACCGCCGTATAGGTAATGCATTTATGAATTTCATAACCAAGATAACCGTAATCAATCAAAAGATTAGAAAGGCCTTGGGATTAAAGGAACGCAACCGTTTATACAGCGATGATGAAAAACGGATAATAATTAAAGACGAGCATAAACGAAACCGCAAAAAGAAGGATATGATCACTCAAAAAAAGTTCTCATCCCTTGATGATAACAGAGAAAGAGTGCGTTTTATTTATGCAGCCTATATCAAAGCACAAAGAAAAAAGGGGGATAGTGCATCTCACGATCAAACCCCTTTGGAAATTAAAAAACATGCTGCAAAAACCGAAACAGAAGGCAGGCTTTTTGATCTTTATACTCCTGTAAGGTATTCAGAGAATTTTTCACCCACACCGGATGAAATAAAAGAGCAGTATGACTATTTTTCTCATAAAATAAAATTAAAATGAGGCAGTGTGAACTAAATGGGGTTCACTTCATCACTGCCTCATTTATTTTTTATATTACCATTCCGCCGTTTACCGAAAGAACCTGCCCCGTGATATATGACGCATCCTCGCTTGAAAGGAAGAAAACAGCATTTGCTACATCCTTTGGTGCACCAATACGGGAAAGGGGTATTTCGTCAACAATGGATTTTACGATTTCTTCATCATAGCAGGAGTTCATATCCGTATCTATCATTCCCGGAGAAACGCAGTTTACACGAATACCCGAATAACCAAGCTCCTTTGCCATTGCCTTGGTCATACCGATAAGTGCTGCCTTGGAGGCAGAATAATGCACCTCCATTGATGCACCAACCTCGCCCCACATAGAGGCAATATTTATTATTACTCCGCTATGTGTTTTCAAAAATTCGGGTATCACCTCGCGGCTGCAGCAAAATGCTGCGGTAAGATTGGTATCCATCATTTTTTTAAAATCTTCATCGGTTATATCAACTATCAGCTTTGATTGAGCAATACCCGCATTATTTACAAGAACATCGCATCCGCCCAAAATCTCTACAGCCTTTTTCGCAGCAGCACTTGCATCACCGGGGGTACTCACATCAGCCTCAACCGCATAAACATTTTTATACTCGCAACAAAGCTCTTTTGCCATATCCACGGCATTTTTATATATAAAGGCAACCATATCACCGTTTTCCGCAAAGCGGCGGACAATTGCGGCGCCAATACCTCTTGAACCGCCCGTTACCACTATCTTTTTCATAATCTCTCCTCAATATTAAAGAGAAAACCTTCGTTTTCTCTTGGTTTTCTCTTAATTTAAATCGTTATAATATATAATTTCATCGGGAAGATGATAACCTAACTTTTCACGGGCAACACGGATGATGTATTCATCGTCAAAGGGTGTGTCAAGCTCTGCCTGAAGCTCCTCGATATCTGCCGCATATGCTTTTACCTGAGCCTCAAGCTCCTTGCGGTCCTCATTTAACTGATTGAACTGTATCTGCAAACGCAAGATCGTAACAAGACACACTATAACCATTACAGATACTGCTACTTTTACAAACAAATTTGTTCTGTTACTGCTCACAGTTCAACATCCTTTCTTTTCATCTTTTGTTTGAATCCCCTTTTTGCCCAAGAGATTCTTTTCCTTATGCACCGTTTTGTATATAAACTGTCACATAAGAAACTTGTTTTGGAAATAAAATGCCGCAAAACACCGAATATTAAACTCACAAATGGCAATAATATCCGTTTAATAATAAATCTTATAAGATAATAAATACTTTTTATTATAAAATGCGAAATAAGTGTTACCAGCCGTCCTACCGTATTATAATAAACTGCAAAACCGGCAAGAGAGCCTATCATGGCAATTATTCTTATATTACCGTTATTGGCATGAAATACAAATATAGCGCTGATACATGCAGCTAAAATAAAAAATAAAATGTCGCACACAAAAACGATAACATTAACAATAAAACCGTTTTTATTACTTTTATTTTTTTCCTTTGCTGAAATTATACCCGGCACACAAACTGACATTCTGATAATTCGGAAAATATCATACAGTACTCCAAACGAAAAGCCTAAGATAACGGAATAAGCTATGAATGAATATATCTGATCATATCTGTAGCCCATTTTTATTTAAACAGCCTGGATAAGATCCCCTGACCTTTTTGCTGCTCCATATAATAAAGGGCATTCAGCTTGCCGTTTATACAAACCTCGCCTTCATCCAGATTCAGTTTTACTATATTCAAGCCCTCACCCTCAATGGTAAGTTGCCCTAAAACACTTTGCATAACAACAGATTCTTCATCATAAGATAAAACCTCGTCTACACCGCAAAGAACTATAGATTCCCTGTTCTCCGCAATAACCGAGTGTCTTTTAGTACAGTTTGCACTCTGTTCCCTTTTCATAAGCTCCTCCGTAATACAATATCATTAAATTATATGCATAACGAATGAGTTTATGACTTGGTTTGTTCTCTCTTTTATGAAATAATCTCGTACATGCTTGAAGCATCGGCCTTTGCAACATGCTCTTTAACCTCAAGAACACGAAGCTTCAAAACCCTTTCACCAAATGTTATTTCAATTTCATCCCCGATTTTTACATCATAGGATGCTTTTGCTCTTCTTCCGTTTACATTAACATGCTCTGCATCACAGGCATCGTTTGCAACGGTTCGCCTTTTTATTATTCTTGAAACCTTTAAAAACTTATCTAATCTCATTTAAAAATTTTCGGGAACCTTTGCATATAAAGATCCAAAGGTCCCCGATCAACTCCGAAAACTTAAATTAAATTACTTGTTAAGAGCGTCCTTAAGAGCCTTAGCAGCAGAGAATCCTACATTCTTGGAAGCAGCGATCTCGATGGTTTCGCCTGTGCGGGGATTTCTGCCGGAACGAGCTTCGCGTTCCTTAACGGAGAAAGTACCTAAACCGAATACCTGAACCTTTTCGCCTTCCTTAAGAGCTTCAACGATTGCTTCGATAGCTGCATTAACTGCTGCTTCGGAAGCCTTCTTTGTAAGATCAGCATTCTTTGCTACTGCATCAACGATATTTGCCTTAGTCATCATGATAAAATTCACCTTTCTTATTTATATAATATTTTATATTATAAGCTACTTTAATCATTATAACATTCTTTTACTGTATTGGCAATAGCTTTTATGAAATTTTTTCAAAATATTATGCATTTTCGGCATTTTTACTCAAATTTACTCACAAAATCGGTACTATACTCAAATAATGCTTCTTCTGCATCTATACCGCATGCCTGCGCCGCAGAACAAAGGTCAAACAGTTCCTTCCCTATCCTTAACTTTGCTTCTTCTTTTTTGTAATCAGCATATGAATTGTTCAGGGTATATTCCCCCTTGGAAGCACGCTTTGCGATCTTTTGCGCACGCATAAGCGCAGGAAGCGCATTCGGTACATCCTCAAGGGTATCCTTTACGCTTTTTTGCCCCTTGGTGTCCTGTTTTATTTTGTCCCAATTTGTAAGTACTTCCTTTGTTGTATCGGCATTTACATCACCGAAAACATGGGGGTGGCGAAGTACCAATTTACGGCATATACCGTCTACGGCATCTTCAAAGGTAAATTCGCCCTTTTCCTGCGCCATTTGTGCATGAAATACAACCTGAAGCATTACATCGCCCAATTCCTCGCACATCAGCTCAGGATCTTTTTTATCTATGGCATCACATACCTCATAAACCTCTTCTATGAAATTCTGCCGTATACTCTCATGAGTCTGCTCCTTATCCCAAGGACATCCTACCCGCAGAAATTTCATTATATCCAAAAGGTCATTTACCGTATATCTTTCTTTGTTGAGATATTCTCTTGCTGTGTCCGTCATTTTACCAATTTAAGCTTTGAACAGATCTTGTAAAGCTTTTCTCCTTTGGGAATAAGTTCAAAATCTTCTTTGTTTAATGCGCGGATAATAAATATTGAAACTATATATACTAATGCAGCAACGCCTATAGCAATAAGAGTTACTATCTTATCCTTGGGAACAAACAAGCCTGCAATATAATATGATCCGATTGCACTTCCCGCACAAACAACCGAAGCTAACAGGGGACGAACAAATACCTTTTTGAAATCGGGAATATATTTTACATGCTTTGCCACAAAGTAGAAATTGAAAAGTACTATGGTGAGATAACTTAAAAATGTGCTTATCGGCGCGCCGTACATCTGGATATGCTTATTTCCTATAAGGAACCAGCTTGCGGTTATCTTAACACAAGCGCCAGCAAGCATACTGATTATAGGCTTGCGTTCAAGCTTATGAGCCTGAAGAATTGATGTTGTCATCGCAAGCATCGCCACAAAAAATACAGATAATGCCTGTATGGAAAGAAGCTGGGGTGAATTTGTTTGGTCAACAAGCTTTGAAGCAAAAATAAGCTTAATTATAGGTTCGGAAAGAACAGACATACCCAATGCACAGGGTAATGCAATAAGTGAAGCCACCCTCAATGCGCTGTTCATGATATTATGGATCTTTTCTTTATCCTTTCCCACTATCAATGCTGAAAGATAGGGTACAAGAGATCCCGATATGGGATAGATAAGCACGGGAGGAAGATTGAAAAATGTAATTACCTGTGTTTTGTAGTAACCTATGGTTTCTGCAACTGCGGTTTGATTCAACCCTATACCCTGAAGCTTATTGGATATAATGATACTGTCCAGCATTGTTGTAAAGCTCATAACCGAAGAACTCAAAGTTACGGGAATTGCAACAACAATAAGTCCTGTTAAAATTTTTGCAGTCCCTCTTACCTCCATGGTATCGCTTTCGGGATTAACAAACTCTGCATTATACAGCTCTTCCTTGAATCTTGCCTTTTTCAGAAAGAGATATACCAAAGAAAGTGCAACACCTATGGTAAGACCTAAAATAGTGAATGCCGCGGCATAGGGATATTTCATCTCTATCACGGTTTTACCTACAGCTTTTTCAACTCCGTCGAAGCTCTTCATGGCAAACTTACCCAAGGCAAGACCAATGATAAGCTTACCCAATGATTCAATAACCTCGGATATTGCCGTAGGAGTCATATACTGATATCCCTGGAAATAACCGCGTATTGCACATGAGATGCAAATAAAGAAAAGGGTTGGAGCAATGGCTATAAGTCCCCATTCAAGTCCTTCAAGCTTATACACCTTATCCGCAAGCCAGCCTGAGGATATCATAAGCGCCGCCATGAAAACAAAACCTACCGTTGCAAAAGTTATAAGGGAAATTTTATATATCTTTTTTATTTCTCTGAAATTGCCCTTTGCCTTACTTTCGCTTACCATCATGGCGATGGCAACGGGGATTCCGGCGGTGGATACCATATATAACCATACATATACTTCATAGGCACTGTTATAATAACCCATACCTTCATTGAGAAGCTCGTTTGAAAGGGGTATTTTAAGCATAACACCGATAACCTTAACGATAAGATTGGCTATTGTGAGTATCAAAACACCCGAAGCAAAAAGATTTGCCGTTTTTTTGATCTTAGTATTGTTTTTCAATTTTATTTCCCTTCCGTGTCGTTGTTAAAGAAATAAGTGTTGTAAAATTCACGGTAAGTAGCGCAATTGTTGTGAATCTGCTCCTCATTTATTTTATCCGAAAGATATTCAAACGGATACTTGGGCATAAACAAACGCTTAATTGCATCTCTTTTGGGAGAAACAAGCTTGGTTACCGCGCCTGCTCCGCAGGCAAATACACTATGTATTTCCTCCATCATATATACATTGTAAAGACCTTCATAACCGGGTAACGAATAACCTACATTTTCGTAATTACCTATTGTGTTCTTTTGCCTGTACATATAATAAGGAACATAACCTTCATTTTTCGCTTTTACCTGTGCATAATCCACACATTTTCCTACCATGGGATTAAATGCCGAATATACATCTCCCTCTTCCTTGAGTATATCCGCCGCTTTCTTTATACAGAAAGTATGGTAGGTAACATTTTCGGGCTTCAATTTAAGAATAGCATCAACACTCTTTTGAAAGCTTGATGCACTTTCGCCGGGAAGCCCTGCGATAAGATCTGTATTTATACATTTTATGCCCGCTTTTTTGGCAATATCATAGGCATCAAAAAATTGTTTAACCGTATGTGCTCTTCCAATGGTTTCAAGTACCGCATCATTTAAGGTTTGCGGATTTATGCTTATTCTTGTTACACCCATTTCCTTTGCAAGTGCAACCTTTTCATAAGTTACCGTATCAGGACGCCCCATTTCAAAGGTGAATTCCTTTAAATTGGAAAGATCTGCATTTTCATTTATTGTGGAAAAGAGTAGTTCCATCTGGTTTACGGTAAGAATAGAAGGTGTTCCGCCCCCTATGTAGATGGTAACTATTTTTTGATCAAGCTCTTTTATTAAATCAAGGGTTTGCTTTACCTCATACAAAAGCTTTGCAAGGTAATCGGGAATAAGAGATAAGAGCTTTTTTGTGGAGTAAGAAACAAAGGAACAGTATGAGCATCTTGAAGGACAGAAAGGAATTGAAATATAAAGACTACAGGTGTTCTCTGACAGGTTCTTTATAATTTTATTTTCATTTCTTGCTATTTTTCCCAAAAGAGTTGCTTTTTTGGGATTCACAAAATACTGCTTTGTAAGTATGGCCTTCATTTCGGTAACATTCAGCCCTTTATTTAACAGGTCTCTTGCTATCTTTGCAGGGCGTACACCCGTTAAAATTCCCCAGGAGGGTGATATCTTAAAGAATTTTTCTCCTGCCTTGAAAAGTGCCGCACCTACTGCTACCTTTTCTGTTCTTATTTTTGTGTTTCTTTCCGAAAAGGGTTCAGTATGCTCACAGCTTATACTTTTATCCCCAATAGTTATGGTTGCTTTGGCATAGCTTCCTTCATCGGTAGTTCTTTCGTATATATCAACTATAGGTGTATTATCATCCGCTTCTTCATTTTCGGCAAATTTCGCTCCCGGAAAAAACACCATACATAAGGTCTGTGCGTAAAATCTGTTAATATTACCGTCAATATTGACTATCATATTTAATTCCGCCTTTTTTTGAGAACTTCACTTTCCATAACAATGGTAACAGGGCCCATAAGCTGCGTTTCTATATGCATTTCCGCACCGAAAACACCTTTACCTACATGCTTTATGCTTTTACTTATCTGCTCAACAAAATACTCGTACAAACGGTTAGCTTCGTCCGGCTTCTTGGCATTCATGTAATCGGGACGGTTGCCGTGAGCATAATTTGCAAGCAATGTGAAATTACTTATAACAAGCATTTCTCCGTCTATATCACATACGCTGAGGTTCATTTTATCATTTTCATCACAGAATATACGAAGCTTTGCTATCTTTTGGGCGAGGAGATCTGCATCCTCCTCTGTGTCATCCTTGCCTACTCCCAAAAGTACAAGAAGTCCGTTTTTACATTCACCGCTTATTTTACCGTCTACACGGCATGCGGCATAAGAAACTCTTTGAATTACAGCCTTCATTAACCGAATCCTCTCGTTACATCATTTATATTGTTTATTGCCTTGAGTCTTGATGTAATACTGTTAACATGATCAAGATTTTTAGCATTAACCGTAAGATTTACAATAATATCATTATTACCGCTTTTCTGGGTATTTATGGATACAAGTGTTACCCTCATATCCGCAAGCACCATTGTTATTTCCGCAATAAGGGAAATTGAATTGTGAGCATGTATCTGAAGCATTGCCTCAAACATGGAATTGCTGATAAGGTTAGCTCCGCGCTCCCAATGTGCGCTCACCCATCTGCCGTCATATTCAGGCTTCAACATATTCATCTTAACATTGGGACAGTCCAGCTTATGCACAGATACTCCGTATCCCTTGGTGATAAATCCGATAAGATCGTCGCCCGGTAAAGGATTACAGCATTTTGCAAATTTCACGCTGCAGCCTTCAACACCGTCGATGATTACGCCGCCGTTCTTTGATGCCTTTGATACAGGCGCGTTTTTATTAAGCTCTGCAATATCAATAGCAACAGGTGTAACCTCAGGCTTAACAACTCTGTCAAACTCATCCTTGATCTTAACCGAGATCTTGTTCATGCTAAGACCGCCGTAGCCTATGGTTGAATACAAACTTTCTACATTCTTTATGCCTATGCGGTTAGCAATGTTTGTGAGTATCTCATTGCGCTGTTCCTCTGTGTAAGGACGGTTGAATTTTTTAAATTCCTTATCAACCTCAGACCTTCCCACAATAATGTTTTCTGCCTGCTTTTCCTTTTTGAACCACTGCCTTATCTTGGTTCTGGCTTCACCTGTCTTAACTATCTTTAGCCAGTCACGGCTGGGGCCCTTGCCGGAATTTGAGGTTATAATCTCAACGATCTCACCGTTTGAAGGTATACGATCTATGGGAACTATCATACCGTTGATCTTTGCACCAACCATTTTATTGCCCACGGCAGAATGTATGGCATAAGCAAAGTCTATTACGGTTGCACCCAAAGGCAGAGTGATTACATCACCCTTGGGAGTAAATACAAAAGTTTCATCATGGAAAATATCTATCTTTAAGGCATGCATAAATTCATCAGCATCCCTTGTTTCGTCCTCTGTATCGATAAGCTTTGCAACCCACTGCAGTTTCTGGTCAATATCCGCCTTACTCTGGGCTCCGGATTTGTATTTCCAATGGGCAGCAATACCGTATTCGGCAATACGGTGCATATCCCATGTTCTTATCTGTATTTCAAAGGGCACACCGTCACGGCCGATAACCGTGGTATGAAGAGAGCGGTACATATTGGGTTTTGGTGTAGAAATATAGTCCTTAAATCTACCCGGTACAGAATTGAACATATCATGCACTATGCCTAAAACAGTATAACATTCAAGCTCTGTATTAACTATTATTCTAAGAGCATAGAAATCGAATATTTCTTCAAAATTCTTATTCTGACCGAACATTTTTTTATAAAGAGAATATACCGTTTTAACTCTGCCCTCAAGAGAATATTTTAAATTTACTTCGTCAAGCTTTTCCGCAATTCTGGTTCTTGCCGATTCAACAAAATCACGGTTCTGACCGTATTTTTTCTCAATATCGTTCTTTATCTGTGCATATCCTATCGGATCGAGATATAAAAGCGAAAGATTTTCAAGCTCCTGCTTAATACGCTGCATACCCAGGCGGTGTGCCAAAGGTGCATAAACATACATGGTCTCCAGAGCTGTCATTCTCTGCTTTTCGGGGCGCTTTGCATCAAGAGTACGCATATTGTGCAGCCTATCGCAAAGCTTGATAAATATTACTCTGATATCCTTGGACATGGCAAGGAACATTTTACGAAGATTTTCTACATGTTCCTCTTCCTTATCCTCAAAGGGTATCTGTACAAGCTTGGTAAGACCGTCTACAAGCATGGCAACATCTTCGCCAAATTCACGGCGCAGCTTATCGCAATCCACCTTTGAACCGCAGTCCTCTACAGTATCGTGAAGAAGTGCAGCACAGATGGAATCTGTATCAAGCTCAAGGGTAGCCACTATCTCTGCCACCGCAATAGGATGGTAAACAAAGGGCTCTCCGCTTACCCTGTACTGCCCTTCATGCAATTCGGCAGCATACAGGTATGCTTTTTTTATTTTGTCGATCTCATACTGCTTTCCTGTTTTTTCAAGAGTAAAAAGCAGTTTCTTTATCGGTGTATAGTTTTCCATTTTATACTTTTTCCTGTTTTGATCTCAAATTCTTTAAAATCAAGGATTTATCAAGGTTAACCTTGCCGCGTACAAATTTAACGGTTATATTATAGACTTTGTCAAATTCACCGTTATTTCTTTTAACGGAAAGGAGCTTCATTTCTTCAAATACATCAAGCATAAAATCAAGCTTTACTCCGCTGTTTTCACCGCGCAAAGCAACCTCGCAAAGAAGCTCTCTGCGGGAAAAATCCGCTGCCTTTGAATTAGATTTACGCTTAATGTATGTATAAAGCGATGCAAATTCCGGACGCGACGGGAATATATTATCATCATGTTTATAGTGAGCTCCGTTTTTGATATCCGTATAGAGCTCTTCCCATCTTTCAATATCCGCTATGTATTTTCTGTTTAAAAGAATATGTTTAAGATTCAACTGAAGGTTTCTGTGCTTACGATACTCATTTATTTCAAGTGAAAATACCGCATCTACCGTATCACCCTTTGAAAATTCAAGTGAATCGGGAGAATGACCAAAAAGAACCGCAGAAAAAAACTTTGAATTTTTTTTGAGGGATATTCTGCAATGCTTATTAAATCCTATGCCTGTTATTTCGTTTATCTGTGCATCACAGAGTACGAAAACAGGGGGAGGATTTCCCGTTCCGTAAGGCTCCAGCAAATAAAGCTCATCTGCCTGCCTTTCATTTATCTCGTTTTCGTCAAGCACAAGGTCCACGGTACATATCTTTTCAGTATTCTCGGTTCCGAGTTGCTTAACTGCATATTCGTTTATTCTTCTTTTAAACTCATCGAAATTCTTCTTTTCAACGCTTAAACCGGCCGCCAATTCGTGACCGCCAAACTTTTCAAGAACATCGCTGCAACAGGAAAGCGCTTCAACAAGATTCAAACCCTTAACACTTCTACCGCTTCCCTTTCCCATTCCATCTTCATCGAAAGAAACAAGAATCGTTGGATGTCCGTATTTATCGGTAAGCCTTGAAGCAACTATACCGATTACACCGTGATGCCAATTTTCTTTGGCAAGAACTATAACGGGATTATTGGCAAAATCATAATCTCCGTTTATCATTTCAGCGGCTTCCTTGGCAATGGCATTTTCCTCATCCTTACGCTGAACATTTATATCGCAAAGCAGCTCCGCAAGTTCATTTGCCTTCTTTTCATCGGTTGAAAGCATTAGCTCAACCGCAATAGAAGCCTCACTTAATCTGCCTGCTGCATTTATTCTGGGAGCAATACTGTAGCCTATGGTGGAGGATGTTACTCTAACAGCCTTGTCATCCTGAATAACCCCTGCCTTTTCAAGCAAGGTCTTCATACCTACCCTTGTATCAAGCTCCAACTTTTTCAAGCCCATGCTGACAATAAGACGGTTTTCGTCATAAAGTGGCATTACATCTGCTATAGTACCGGTTGCCACAAGGTCTGAATACTCATTGCAAACTGTACTCAATGCATCGCTAATATCCGACACCCTATTCATTTCTATTGCTGTTATAAATTTGAATACAACACCAACTCCCGCCAATTCTTTAAACGGGTAGGTGCAATCGTGACGCTTGGGATTAACTACAGCCACAGCATCAGGTATACGGACATGACACTCATGATGGTCTGTTACTATAGTTTCAAGACCGATGGATTTTGCATATTCTATCTCGTCAAATGCTGTAATTCCCGTATCAACCGATATCATAAGGCTATAACCGTCATCTGCAATATTGTCTACTGCACATTTGCTGATACCGTAGCCCTCCCCCGTTCTGCTGGGAATATGATAATCGCAATTTATACCTATGGAACGAAGATAAAGATATAATACGGATACAGAGGTTACACCGTCTACATCATAATCTCCGAATATCATTACCTTTTCTTTTTTACGCTGTGCAAGAATAACTCTTTCCACAGCTTTATCCATATCCTTCATAAGATAAGGATCGTGAAAGATACCATCCTCTTTACGGATAAATTCTCTTGCGCTTTGGGTGGTACGGTAACCCCTTTTCCAAAGCAATTTTGCTGTTGCAGGAAGAATATTTAACTCACGGCACAGTTCAGCTACAACTGCGTCATCAGCGATATTCTCATTTTGCAACTGCCACTTTATTGTTGCCATAAGTTGTTCTCCTTTCCCTCAATTTCAGTTTTTTACCAAATCTGTTATTACTACCGATTTTTTTGTATCGCCCCTTCTATCGACGATAAAATATATTATAACATAAGTTGCACCAAAAATGCAAGCACTAACTATAAAGCTGATTATTTGCACAGCTCCCAAAAGGAATGAAATATAATATCCCAAGCCGCAAAGAAGTAAAGGAAGCACAAAAACAAGCAATGCATAAAGCAATACTGTAGAAGACTTGGTTTCAAGAATTACCTTATCTCCTTTAACGGCTCCAATAGGATTATATGCAACTGCCTTGGTTTTCTTTTTACAGCTAACACAGCCCTCCTGCTTTGAACACCCTGCACATGCAGAGCTCTGCATTACCTCAACCGTGGCAAATTCCCCATCGGTTTTCAAAACAATGCCTGATTGTTTCATTGATATTTCCTCTCATATTCTTCGATCAAGGCTTTGGCACAATGAAGCCCGTCTGCCGCCGCACTTGTAATACCGCCCGCATAACCTGCGCCTTCACCGCATGGATACAAATTTGATGTTCCCTGTGCCAAAAGCTTTTCATTACGCTTGATGCGTACAGGTGCGCTTGTTCTTGTTTCAACACCCGTTAAAATTGCATCCTTAGCGGCAAAGCCCTGAAGGCTTTTGTCAAAAGAGGCAATACCAAGGCGAAGCATATCGTTTATATCCTTTGTGAAAAGACGGTTAAGATCGTAATTTCTTACTTTGCCCCCCATATAAGTAGGCATTATTCTTTGGGGCATCATACCGGTTTTGCCTTCCATAAAATCACCAACGGTTTGCATTGGAGCATAATATTCTCCGCCTCCTGCCGTAAATGCCGCCCTTTCAAGTCTTTCCTGATACTCTATAGGATTTTCGGGATTTACCGAAACGAGTATTGCCGCATTTGAGTTTCTGCCATTTCTTGCATAATAGCTCATACCGTTTGTAACAACAGCATTTTCCATAGAGGTTGCTGCAACAACCTCTCCTCCGGGGCACATACAGAAGGTATAAACCCCAACATCACCCACACGCTTTGAGTAAGCATAAGGGGCAGCACCTAAAAGCGGGTTCCCTGCATGATCTCCGTAAAGTGCCTTATCTATATCCTCACGCATATGCTCTATACGAACACCCACCGAAAATGGCTTGTTTTCTATATCATAGCCCTCGGAAATAAGATAACGGTAGGTATCTCTTGCGCTGTTTCCTATAGCAAGTATCAATGCTCCGCACTCTATTTCTCCCTTTGTTGTTTCAACACTGATAACTTCAGTATTTTTTCGGTTGATCTTTGTTAAGCGGGTATCGTATAAAATCTTGCCGCCCAAAGCAATTATGCGGTTAGAAATATTTTCCACTACATTCAAAAGCTTATCGGTTCCAACATGGGGCTTTGCATCATACATGATCTCTTCGGGCGCACCGAATTCAACAAGTCTTTGAAAAATATATCTGCAGGCAGGATCTGAAATTCGGGTTACAAGCTTACCGTCCGATAAGGTACCCGCTCCTCCTGCACCATACTGAATATTACACTCTGTATCAAGTATTCCCGTTTTCATAAAACGGTCTACCGCCATTCTGCGTACCTTTACATCCGAACCGCGCTCCAGCACCACCGGCTTGTAGCCCTGTTCCGCAAGAATAAGTGCCGCAAACATACCCGCAGGCCCGAATCCGCACACCACGGGCGGTGTATCAAGGGGAGTTTTTCCGCTTTCGGGAATAGACCATGATTCCTTTTCTATACTTGCGTCAAGTGCTTTTAAGCGTTTTTCACTTAAACCTTCACATTCAAGTGCAACCGAGTAAACAAATTTGATATCATCCTTGCGCCTTGAATCAATTGACCGCTTATAGATATAACCCTTTGAAACGCATAATCCAACTTTTTTTGCCCTTAACAGAGCAATATTGACTGCCTCCTCCGGGTATGCGGTAAAAGGCAGTCCGATATTCTTTAAAATTACAGTTCTTTTCATTCAACACCGATACTGTACGAGCCTGCCGGAACGGGTATCATTGAGTTTGCAAATTTAGAGGAATATACAACCGTTACGGGAGCACTCTTTGATTTGATCTGAGTAAAATCCACAACAAGGGTAATATCATCCGCAGTAATAGCCTTTACCGCTGCGCTTACCCCTTCAACTTTTATGTTAATTGAATCGTCTGAAAGCTTGTAGTCAAGGTCATCCGGATTTTTAATTTCAAAATTTGATACCTTTATAGTGTCGGTTTTCAAATCGGAAAGCTGAACTGTGATCTTTGCAATATCACCTGTGGTATCCACAAGCTCGGCATCTTCGGGTAACTTTCCTATAAGCGACAGATTAACGGTATCGTTAGGAATAGTTCCCTCGTTTACTGTATATATCGACCATGAATCGGTATTTCTCAGAGTTTGTGCCGGACCTTTAACCGTTACACTTGAAGGGGAAATGTTAACGGTACAGTTTTCACTGTTAAGATAGCCGCTTCCTATATCTGCGGTTAAAAGCAATGTTTTTGTCATAAATACAGGGATTGTAAAATCTACAAACTCCGTACTTAACTCAAGATTTCTGCGTTCCGAATCCGAAAGCTGCTTACCGTCCGCTTTATAAAGGGCTATATTTCCTCTGCCCGAAACACTTGAATCAAACTTCTGGTCACCGTGATCATAATAAACCCTTGCCTGATCTATTGTATCAAGCAATTTTTTAGGACCTGTTATCCTGACTGTAGAGAAGTCTTTTTCTATAAGCTTTTCGTCAATAGGCTCACAATCTGAGGACTGAGAATAATTTAAAGGTATTACATTTATCTCTTTTTCTATCTGAGTTTTCACATCAAGGGAAACGGGTATCACCTTTACACCCTGTTCTACAAGGGTTATTCCCGATGGAAGAATTATCTTAACATCCACATCATAGTCACCCGCTTTTGTAATATTACTTACATCCGCTACGGCGCTTATATCCTCTTCACTAAGCTGATTTATAAGACTTCGTTTACCCTTAACAGTAACTTTAACATCGTAATCGCCCGAAAAAGGAGAAAGATCACTGCTTTGGGACTGCTCAACCAAAATTGCTATAGAATCAAAGGTTTTTTCTTTAATGGGACTTTCTACACTTACCACATAGAACCACAGGGCAAATGCAAATAACAGCGAAAGTACTTTGGGAAGAATGTTTTTAAAGCGTTTGCTTCCCGCTTTTTCATTTTCCTTTACATTGGTAACTATTTTGTCATTTTTGTTTTCCATTTTTCTCCCCCTTTCTCAGTTATTTGTATCATCATTGTTTTTTTGTTCTTTGTCATTTCTGAAATCAAAAATCTTTTTGATGTTTTTCTTTTTGGTTACAGGCTTATTTTCTTCAAAAAGTCTTTCAAGCTCCGCTTTCAGACGAACAGAGTCAAATCCGCGCTGAAGCCTTCCTTTACGGGCAAGAGAGATAGTACCCGTTTCCTCTGAAACAACAATTACTATTGCATCACTTGCTTCACTTACACCTATTGCTGCTCTGTGGCGGGTTCCCAGCTCCTTAGTGATATTGTTTTTTGTGGCAAGGGGAAGCAGACAACCTGCGGCAAAAATTCGCATATCGCGGATAACCACAGCACCGTCATGCAAAGGAGATTTGTTGAAAAAAATATTTCTTATAAGCATGGAGGAGGAATTGGCATTTATAACCGTTCCTGTGGAGATTATGTCGCCAAGCTTGGTGGAACGCTCTATAACCATGAGTGCGCCCGTTTTGGACATGGACATTTCATGGGCAGCTTCGCATACAGAATCTATAAAACGGGTACGCTCAAGGGCGTCCTTATCCTCACCTATGCTTTTAAGACCTTTTATGGAATCCCCGCCAACACTTTCAAGTATGGAACGAAGTTCAGGCTGAAATATTACAACAGCTGCAATAAGACCAATCTGAAGAATATTGCTCATAAAATATCCAAGCACCGGGAATCCGAAAAGGCTGCTGACACCCTGTATCACCAAAAGAATAACTATACCCGTTGCAAGCTTTCCTGCGCGGCGCTCACGGATAAACAAATACACATAATATATAAGCACGGACACAATGAGAATATCAAGAATATCCGCTACACCCATATCCTTTATCTGATTTAAAAAGAATTTTCCGGCCTCCGAAATATAGCCTAATATTTTATGCATGCCCGCCTCCGAAATAAATATAGATATATATTTTATATTATAACATATATACAAGTATTTTTCAAATGAAATATGCAATTTTTTCAACTTTTTAAAAAAAGTTTTTTGTTATTTAATTTTTTGTGTATACAATCTTAAAAAAATGTGCTATACTATTGGTAATTTCAAGAAAAATCCTGCTACAGTTTAGGTATAAAAAGGTGACTTTTATGAAAATTACAGACATTTTGAAATCTGTTTCGCCCAAAGAAGCAAAGCATTGTACTGCAATTATAGTTGCAGGGGGCAGCGGCAGCAGAATGAAAAGCGGTAATACCACAAAGCAAATGATAAATTTAAGCGGTATGCCCGTTGTTGCCAGAACAATTTCCGTTTTTGAAGAATGCCAAAAAATCAAGGATATAATAATAGTTGCCAAAGAGGATGAGCTTGATAACTACAAGGAATTTATCAATAAGTATTCCTTTAAAAAAATCAGAGCTGTGGTTATCGGCGGAAAAACAAGACAGGAATCTGTACTCAACGGATTCAAAAAAATTTCGGATAAGTGTGATTATGTTGCCATCCATGACGGCGCCCGTTGTCTTATAACTGTAAAAAATATTGAAAATGTTGTTTGTGCTGCAGAAAAATACCGTGCCGCAACAGCTGCAGTTCCGGTTAAGGATACCGTAAAGTTAGCTGATGAAAAAGGCTTTGTTGCATCTACCCCCGAAAGAAGTACGGTTTGGGCGGCACAAACACCGCAAATTTTCAAAACCGATGTTTACCGTGCTGCAGCATTTTATGCCATTGAAAAAGGATTTACGGGTACGGATGACAATTCTCTTGTGGAGAATCTTGGAGTTAAGGTCAAGCTTGTTGACTGCGGTTATGAGAATATAAAGATCACCACAAGAGAAGACATCTACACCGCAGAAATGCTTTTAAGAAACAGGAGTGCAATAAAAGAATGACAGATATAAGAATAGGTCACGGTTATGATGTGCACCGCTTTGCCGAAAACAGAAGGCTTATACTCGGCGGTGTTGATATCCCTTATGAATACGGTCTTTTGGGACATTCTGATGCTGATGTACTTTGCCATGCGGTAAGTGATGCTCTTTTGGGAGCAGCTGCTCTTGGAGATATAGGAAAACATTTTCCCGATACCGATGAAAAGTATAAGGGTGCAGACAGTATAATGCTCTTAAAAGAGGTTGTAAAAATTATCAGCGAATACAATATTTCAAATGTTGATGTAACCGTTCTTGCGCAAAAGCCGAAGCTGGCACCCCATATTGAAAATATGCGCAAAAACCTTGCAGATGCAATGGGAATTGACATTTCAAGAGTAAGTGTAAAGGCAACAACCGAGGAAGGCTTGGGATTTACCGGAAGACTTGAAGGAATTGCCGTACACAGCGTAGTTCTTTTAACAAAGTAAAGAGACCGCACAAGCGATCTCTTTGATCTATATTAAAAGCGGATTGTTCTGCCCCTTGGGCTGTGAACTTCCTTTATTTTCTTCATCCTTTGGCAGTTCTCCGCTTGGGATATTTGCTTCCCTCTTTAGTATGATATGGTTTTTTTGATATTATGACACTTATAAATTTGTTCGGAGGAAATTAAAATGATCAAGATTTCACCTTCTATTCTCGCCTGCGATTTTGCAAATCTTCAGAGTGAGATAAAAAAAGTTGAGGATGCGGGCGTACAGTACCTTCACATTGATGTTATGGACGGTATTTTTGTTCCCAACATTACACTCGGTCCCTGCGTGGTTTCTGCCATCCGCAAAAATTCAAACCTTGTTTTTGATGTTCACCTTATGATAACCGATCCTATCCGTTACATAGAGGATTTTGCAAAAGCGGGTGCTGATATTATCACAATTCATGTTGAAAGTACCTTTGATGTTAACAAGGCAATCGAAAAGATCAAGGCATGCGAAAAAAAGGCTGGTATTTCGATAAAACCCAACACCAAACCCGAAATTGTAAAGCAGTATATTGACAAGGTTGACCTTGTACTCTGTATGACTGTTGAACCGGGGTTTGGCGGTCAGTCATTTATTCCCGAAACCCTTGAAAATATCAAGGCTGTAGCCGAAATGATAAAGGAAAGCTCAAGAGAAATTGACCTTGAGGTTGACGGCGGCATCTCCCCCAAAAACGCTCATCTTGTAAAAGAGGCAGGGGCAAATGTTATCGTTGCCGGCTCCGCAGTTTTCGGCTCAAGCGATATCCCCCAAACAGTTAAGGATTTAATGGCATAAACTTAAAGCGCATCCAAATCGGATGCGCTTTTTTATTTTGAACTATTATTTACCATGTGAACATTGATATGGTCATAGGTCATTTCCACACCGTCTTCATCAAAGCATTTTCTTATCAACTCATTCAAGCGGTAATAAACATTCCAATAATCCTTGTTATCGCACCACACCTTGATATCATAGGTAATGGCATTGTTACCGTAACTCTTTACACCAACAAAGGGTTCGGGTTCAAAATAAATGCAGGTTCCCATTTCAGAAAAGGCTTTTTCTATACTCTGCTTCACCTGAGCCGCAGAATTATCATAGGAAACATCTATTGTAAGGTCTACGCGGCGGGAGGATTCATGAGAATAGTTTATAATGTTTGAAACACTTACCTCATGATTTGGGATATAGATGGTTTTGTTATCCGCAGTAAGCAATACAGTATGCATAAAACCGATTGTCTTTACCCTGCCGGTTTTACCTGCAATCTCAATGAAATCTCCTCCGGCAAAGGGTTTTGTGATAAGGATTACAAAACCGCTTATCAGGTTGGAAAGAATATCCTGGACCGAAAGAGAAAGTGCAAGACCTGCAACACTGAGTACCGCCAACAAAGAGCTGATGGGAATACCGATAATATCGCAGAAGATAATAACAGCTATAAAATATAAAACTATTTTTACAACCGTTACAATATAGCCGATATAACTGTTATCCGCCTTCCCCTTTTTCAATGCTTTTTTAAGTATTACAACGATTATTTTTATAATAACGACACATAGGGCAAAAACGATAAGCGCCCACAGCAATTTAGCCATGCTGAAATTTTTTGTACCGAAATCAAAAACTTCTTTTAAAAATTTATCCATTTTACTTAGTAAATGCTACCTCTGTATTTGAAATCTTATATCTGGGTGCAGCAAGGATATGCTCCATAGCCTCTGCCCACTTTTTATAATGCTCGGTATTTTTGTGGAATTCAATTGCTTCTTTGTTTTCAAAAACCTCGTAAAGAGTAAACTTGCAAGGATCATCAGCGTTCTGAAGCACATCAAAACGCACATTTCCTTCTTCCTTTACCGAATTCTCGTGATTATATGTGCAAATAGCCTTCATTTCTTCAACACATTCGGGTTTTGCCTCAAGCATTACAAGATTAACAATCATTTTCTTTTTTCTCCTTATAAGTAATAAATTTTATAGTATCATATATAAATACCGCACCGCAAACAATAACCCCAACGGTATAAATAAGCCTTAACGGTCTGTGATACATAAACGGAAACGCAATATACATTACTCCGTATGCAGATACCCCGTAGCAAAGAGCAACACATATCCTTGAAGCAAGACCGGCAAAAGAATTTAACATACCGACAAAAAAGGCAAGCAAGGAAAAACAGGGCGCAAGCAAAAGCAGCATCGGATGCGCCAAAAGATCGGTTAAAACCGTATAATTTACAAGAACATATCCGTAAAAACCGAAAAATACCGTAATAAATACAGCCGCAATCACCCACAAAGGCTTCTTTTTAGCTTTTCTTCTGAAAATATCCGAAAAAACAGAAAAGGATATACCGCTAACCAGAAAAAACACCGCAGGTGATGTGAAATAGGACGCCTTTGTATACTCATATTTACCGTAAATAAAGGAGATAAGAGAAAAAAAGAGCATTCCCATAAGCATAAATACAATGGTTGTATTACTGAGTTTTTTGTTTAGTATATTTGCCATGAACAAGGTAATTGAAATCGCCACGGTAGGAAATACCATAAAGGACCATAAAGTTTTAAACATATTGCCGGGTATAAAGGAGCCAAATGAATAAGGCAGATAACAAAGCCATGCTACCGATATAAGCCCTATATACAAAAGTACGGTAAGCCCCAATAAAATATATACCAAAGCATTCTGATATTTAGTATTGTTATCCATTATCCTTTAATGCTTTTTCTATTGCTACAGCAAGCTGATCTCCGCAGGATGTGGGCTTAAAACCGCAGGTGTTTCCGCGAAGCAAAGCCGCTACCTTTTTTGCTTCCATTCCGTCTGCTAATTTTGAAATAGCCTTGAGATTTCCGTCACAGCCTCCGATAAATCTGATATCTTCAATTATACCGTTTTCAATAGAAAAATATATTTCTCTTGAACAGGTTCCGCTGGTTCTGAATTTATAATCCATTTTAATAACCCTCTTCCTTAAATATTTCACATAAATCATATATGATATCATGGGGCAGCATACCCTGAATCGAAAGCCTTTTAGCAGTTCTGTCTGCCGCACATTGATGAAGCACACAGGCACATATTGCCGCTTCAATACCCGAATAACCTTGAGCAACAAAAGATGCAGTCATGCCTGCAAGTATATCTCCGCTGCCTCCTCTGGCAAGACCTGCATTGCCGAAATTACTTACATATACGCTGTCCCGGTAAAAAATATGAATGTTACTTCCCTTTAAAATCAGTATAACACCGTATTTTTTTGCGAATTCCTTGCCGTATTTTGGGATATTGTTTTTAATTTCCCCGATATCAACACCGCAAAGCCTTGAAAACTCACCTATATGGGGAGTAATTATAACCTCGTTTTTTGCCTCCAAAAGTATTTCCTTATTATTCGCAAGAGAATTAAGAGCATCTGCATCCAACACAAGGGGACAGGGTGCATTTACTGTAATATCTCTTACAATTTCGGGAACTGCACCAAAGGTTGTAATGCCGCATCCGCATAAAACTGCGCTTGTTTTGGGAAATTCACGAAAATAAGTCTTTGTATCAAAGCTGCCGATCTCACCCTTTTCCCCCTCAGCCAACGGCAAAAAAACCGCTTCGGGAGCAAGGGAACTCAACGGTACAATAACCTTTTCTGTTGTTGCCACCCTCAAAATGCCAACTCCCGTTCGCAATGCACCGATAGCAGACAGCCCCGCAGCTCCTCGGTAATATGCAGAGCCGCAAATACTGAGAAGGGTTCCGTAATCCCCTTTATTCGATTCTTCGGGGCGTTTTTTCAGTATCGAAAAAACATTACTTAAACAAAGATTATGCATAACTGCCTCCAATAATATATTGTTATTTTATCATATTACAAATAAAATTTCAACAGTAATACTTGTAATAATTTGTATTTTGTTATAAAATATACTTATCATGATTACTACTAAACCTTATTTTTACGATGAATTCAGATGCATTGCTTCAGATTGCAAAGATTCCTGCTGTATAGGCTGGGAAATTGAAATTGATGATACTTCAATTTTGCGTTTTAAAAATGAAGGCGGTGCTTTAGGAAAAAAATTAGACAACAACATCATGGAAGGCTCTTTTATTCTGCAAAAGGACGAACGGTGTCCCTTTTTGAAAGCCGACGGTCTTTGCGAGCTTATCTGCGAAAAGGGAGCAGATTATATCTGTGATATTTGCCGCGAGCATCCGAGATATTACGAATGGTACGGTGAATATACAGACTGCGGTCTTGGTTTATGTTGTGAAGAGGCCTGCCGCCTTACCTTTGCAAGTGAAAAAACGCTTACCTTTATTTCGGAGGGTAATATTCAAGACCGGGATAAAGAAATTTCAGAGCTGTTATGCGAAAGAGAAAGTCTTTTCAGAGCAATTTCAAACAGGTCCCGTCCCCTTTCCTCCCGTATTGATTTTTATACAGATTTCAAAGAGATTCTTTCACTTTTTGACGAGCTTAATCCCTTTGATGAAATATGGATAGAGGCTTCAAAATATATTAAAGATAATTTAGATTATTTGCTTTCAAAAAAGGAGGAATTTCTTTTACATATCGGCAAAAGGGTTTACGAATACGAGCATCTTGCAAATTATCTTATACACAGATATTATATGAAATCCCTGTACACCTATTTTACCGATTCTGTTATAAAGGGGATTGGTATATACCTTGGTATACAGCATTTATTTGACCTTTACATATATGTAAAAGAGAGTAAATTTGATTTCTCTTGCCGTATTGAAAGTTCAAAGTATATTTCAAAACAGCTTGAATACAGCGAAGAAAACATTGATATTATTATGACACGGTGAGGCTGATATGATCATTAAACCTATAGCGCATATTGAAAATGATTTCACAAAAAAATTCGGTATTCCCCGCCAAAGCCGAATTGCAAAAAGTCTTCTTTCAAAAATTGTTTTTGAGGATGAATTCAATGACAGAAATGCTCTGCGCGGAATAGAAGAATACTCTCACCTTTGGCTCATATGGGAGTTTACCGAAGCTCAAAAGGATAAATTTTCTCCTACGGTTCGTCCACCAAGATTAGGAGGTAACACAAGGGTTGGGGTATTTGCAACCCGTTCACCGAACCGTCCCAATAATCTCGGACTTTCCCTTGTAAAGCTTGAAAGAGTTGAGAATACAGTTCTTGTGGTTTCAGGAGCCGATTTGATGAACTCCACACCCATTTACGATATAAAACCATACCTTCCCGGATTTGAAGCAATTCCCGATGCCAAGGGAGGCTTTGCGGATAATTATACCGATTATACCCTGAAAATAACCTTTGACCAAAAGCTTCTTTGTAAGCTTCCAAAAGAAAAAAGAGCTCCTTTACTTGATATTCTTGCAAGTGATCCCCGTCCCTCATACCAGAATGATCCCGAAAGAATTTACGGATTTGAATATGCAGGTTTTGAAGTAAAGTTTAAGGTTGAGGATAATATTCTCACTTTGATTGATATAATGTAATGGTGAAGCATACTTTTTCAAGAAAATATTATTACCTCTTTTTTTGATTTAA
>JAFYPJ010000146.1 GCA_017547545.1 Clostridia bacterium
ACTCACCTACAGGCTGATAATCATATACAAATTCCGTCATTTAATGCAAGGTAATAAAGAAAATAAATAAAAGACTGCCGCTGGCAGTCTTTTATTTATTTAAGTATGTAGGTAATTCTTCCTCAATTGCACGCCTTGTAAGATTTATCTTCCATTCAAGATGTTCGGGATCGCACATATATTCCATACTGGGTTCATAACCAAGGCGGGAGTCAAAGGATGTTATTTCAATAGTTTCCTTTGCATTTTCAATCTCGCATTTACCTATTTCTATCATTTCATTAACAAGCTTGTTTCTGTCTTCACCGGTAGAATCAAGCAATAATTCCTTGCGCTTCTTCCACTCCTTAACATTAACGGTTGTTTTAGCCGCATTACGGATAAAACGGCACATATTAAGAAGAAGCATAGCCTCATGCTTTTTCTTTTCAGCAATCATTGGAATAACTCTTTCAAGTATCTCACAGCCTGCATTGTAAAGCTCTGCGGTTTTGGTGTGGCACTTGATCTCATAGTTTATCTTATCCCAGAGATAAGGTTCGCTAAGATCGTATTTATATACGGGATTACAAATTTCGTTACCACCGTGAGGTGCATAAGGAACAGAGGGGAATACGGCATCAACATCTCTGTAGAGAATAAGAGGATAGGAGGGGCCAATACGGAAAGGACCGTACTGATCCTCATTTGTGGAAATAAGGTATCTTATACCTTCGCTGAAATATTCGTATGCCTTTAAAACATCATCTGCAGTTTCCTTTGAAAAATCTCTCACAGCTAACTTGCGAAGCATTTCGTTGAGATCGGGAGTTGGCTTATAAAATGCCCATTTCGCAAGATCCGAAATAAATGAAGGATAGAAGCCGTAATGGTGGCTGTCCATTGTACCGCAAAGTCCGTACTTTTCATGAGCCTCGCGCATATTTTCATATCTGCGCATCCACTGATAGGGTGCAGGTTCATAAGGAATAGTACCCACATCCCAGGTAAGGCCGCCCGTATTTGTCATCGCGTAAAGGCGGATACCTCTTTCCTTTGCCAACTTTGCCTCGCTTGTAAAATACTTACCGGGGCCTTCAAAGAAGAGCGTATAGTCAACTGTACGGTTAGCAATACCCTCTCTTACAACATCCTCAAACATCTCAAAGGTAACAAGAAGAGTAAGGTCTGTGGGGATATTACGAAGAAGCTCAAGGCGGTACTTTTCTTCAACATAACCCCAGTTATATGTCCAGAATACTATATCGGCATCAGGCTTTTTACTTCTGATGATTTTGGTAATCATATTCAGCCAAAGCGGGAAATCGTAGCAGGGCCACCAACCGGGGCTGGGCTTACCCTTAACAATAGGTTCACCGTTTCCGTCAAGATTGTCAAGGCGGAGAATACCCGTAGTATGAGGGTCTTTACTTGGAAACTCACAGGACTCACCAACAAATATGATACCCTTAAAATAGGGGCAACGCTCAAAGAGTCTGCCATAGAGGTTTTCATAGAACACCTCAGCTTCAGGGCCTTCGGGATAAACACGGCTCTTCATATAGCTGTATGCATATACATCAACACCCCACTGTGCCGCACGGTAGCAGAGATCGTTAAAATCAAGATATCCGTGAGGGGTAACATCCACATCCTCAACAAAGATAAGAAGCGCATTGATACCTGCATGTGCAATTGCTCTGATATGCTCTTCGGGGAATTTATCAAGACCGTAGCCCGAATGAATCATTCTGGGGCTGTAAAGAGGGGTACGAACCTCTTCGCCGATTTCAAGATAAGGAGCTTCACAAAGATTCATGAGATCCTCAAGATAATAGCCGGCCTGAGCCGCACTTCTTGTATCAGCACCGCAAAGTGTTACCGAATCCTCGGTAACGGAAAATCTGTATGAATTTTCGGGAAGCGATGAGTCAACCTTATAAGCAATAGTCTTGCCCTTCACCTCGTCCTCATAGGCAACCTGAAGAGATATATCCATAGAAACAAAGAAATAATCCTCAAGGTCACGGCAAGCCTTCATAAGAACATCGTCATACTCACGGGGTATGGTGATGATCCAGCCAAGGTCAATTTCGGTCTGTGTTTCCTTTTTGGCAACATTAAAGTCACGGCGATGGGGACGGTGTACCTCCATCATTCGCTCTCTGAACTGATAATTTCTTTCCATAATCAAATAAAATTACCTTTCTGTATTGAATATTTTACATTTATATGTTAAAATCTATTATTATTATTATTATATATTGAAAAATAAGGAATGTCAATAATGAAGTTAAATAATATAACTTTATCAAAATTAAATAACTCTAAAAAAATGAAAACCCTGCGTGCTAACTTTCTTTTACTTGTTGCGGCTGTGATATGGGGCAGTGCCTTTGTTGCTCAGGATAATGCAGGCAGGATATTAGGTAGCTTTTCTATAAATTTTTCAAGATACCTTATCGGTGCAATCGCACTTATACCCTTATATTTTGTAATGGATCACTATGATTTGGAAAAGGATAAACAAAAAAAGAAGGCAACGGTAAAAAATTCTTTTATTGGCGGAATCTTCTGCGGCTTTGCGCTTTTTGCGGCATCGGTGCTACAGCAATTCGGAATAAATTGCGGAGCAGATCCGGGAAAAGCAGGATTTATTACGGTTATGTATATCGTAATAGTTCCTCTTTTTGGTCTTATTTTCAAAAAAAGAGTTGGAATTTTCTGCTGGATAGCAGTTACAATAGCACCCTTCGGCTTATATTTTCTCTGTATGAAGGGATTTATGATGCCCGAATTTTCGGATATTCTGCTGTTACTTTGCGCCCTTGTTTTTTCGGTGCATATTCTTGTAATTGATCATTTTTCCCCAAAGGCAAACGGTGTTTTAATGTCCTGTGTTCAGTTTTTTACCGTATCGTTAATATCCTTAATATGCACTCTTATTTTTGAAGCAGAAATGATAAAACTTATCCCGCAGGCAATAAAGGATATTGTATACCTTGGGGTTATGTCAAGCGGTGTTGCATATACCCTGCAAATAATAGGTCAGAAAAACACCTCTCCAACGGTGGCAAGTCTTATAATGAGTCTTGAATCTGTTTTTGCCATGATATTCGGCGCCCTTGTTGTTATGGAAATACCCGAAGGAAGAAAGATATTCGGTGCCGCAATCATTTTCACGGCAGTTATACTTGCACAGCTGCCCCAACCAAAAAAATTTATGATTAAAAGGAGATAAACATGGAACTTTTATATTGGTTTGAATCTATACGAAATCCCGTATTCAATGCATTTTTCTCGGCAATCACCTGGTTTGGCCATGAGCTTATACCCATAGGCCTTATTTGTGTTATGTATTGGTGCATCAACAAAAAGCTTGCATACCGCATCGGCTTTTCCTTCTTCTTCAGCGGTATCTCAACCCAGGCATTAAAAATAACCTTCCGTATTCCCCGTCCCTGGGTAATTGATAAGAATTTCAGCATAGTAGGTGATGCAAAGGAAGCTGCTACAAGCTATTCCTTCCCCAGCGGCCACACCCAAAGTGCAACCTCAACCTATTCATCCCTTGCACTTTGCACCAAAAAGCTGTGGCTAAGAATCATACTTGCATTAACCTTTGTCCTTGTTGGAATTTCAAGAATGTATTTAGGTGTACATACCTTAAACGATGTTATCGTTGCAATGGTGCTTTCACTTACCGTAACCCTTATAGTATTCAAGGTTTCCGAAAAATACGAAAACTCCTCCAAATTTGATATAATCATATCTGCTTTGATAATGCTTATTTCCGCAGTGGTAATAATTTACTCCGCAGTTCTCTACAACAAGGGCACAATTTCTCATGATTCTCTTGAAGACTGTGTAAAAAGCGGCGCATCAGGGGTTGCCTTCGGTATAGGTTATATGATTGAAAAAAGATTTATTGATTTTGATGTAAGAGCAAAAAACATCGGCTTACAGATACTCAAGGTTGCAGCAGGTCTGGGAATTGCATTAGGACTTAAAAGCGGCTTAAAGTATATAGTTGGTGAAAGTGTAGTTGGAGACGGTATAAGATATTTTATACTTGTATTTGTGATCATAGTTCTTTATCCTTTGGTAATAAAGGCATTTTCAAAGAAAAAACAATAATTAGCCGAAGTAAATCACCCTAAAGTAAGAACTTTTTTGCAAAATTCTATTGCATTATTCTTTTATTTGTGGTATACTATTTCGGTACAACGGGATATGAAATAAGGCCATACCGGCCGGGGAGCTAGCGGTGCCCTGCACCTGCAATCCGCTACAGCAGGGGTGGTTTCCTTTCTTGAGGGCTCATGATGTATGGTTTAGCCCCGTATCTTGAATGTTGAGGAATGGGTCTCGTGCAATCACTCGCTGTGAACCATGTCAGGCGGGGAACCGAGCAGCATTAAGCGGTTTGATGTGATGTGCCGCGAGGTTGCCTATTCTGAGTTTGAGTTACGGCAAGCACTTATGTCTTGGGTTCGATTTAAAGGTGTATGGTCTTATTTTGTATCCCGTTTATTTTTTTATTTCAGGAGAATTTCAATGCATCAGGCGTTATACAGAAAATACAGGCCGTCAAGCTTTGAGGATGTATACGGTCAGGACCATATAACCTCTGTGCTAAAATACGAGGTTGAAAACAATAAGGTTTCGCATGCCTACCTTTTCTGCGGAAGCAGAGGTACGGGTAAAACAACCTGTGCAAAAATATTGGCAAAGGCGGCAAACTGTTTAAGTCCCAAAAACGGAGATCCCTGCGGAGAATGTGAAGCATGCAGGGCAATTGCGGCAGAAGCAACGGTAGATATTCTTGAAATGGACGCAGCAAGTAACACCGGTGTAGACTATATCCGTGAGATAAGAGATGCGGTTGTATATTCACCCGCAATGCTCAAAACAAGGGTTTATATTATAGATGAGGTTCATATGCTCTCCACAGCGGCATTCAATGCCCTTTTAAAAACCCTTGAAGAGCCTCCGGAAAAGGTTATTTTCATTCTTGCAACAACAGAGGTTCATAAAATACCGATAACCGTAACCTCAAGATGCCAGCGCTTTGATTTCAGAAGAATAAAAAGCGATGTTATAGCGCACCGCCTTGAATACATCGCCAAAGCAGAAAATATCGAGCTTGAACGGGATGCGGCAATGCTTATTGCAAGACTTTCCAACGGCGGCATGAGAGATGCCATAAGTCTTTTGGAGGTATGCGGAGGTCAGAACCACAGGGTTGATATTCCCCGTGTAAGAGATTGTGCTGGTGTATCCGGAAGAGATAATATAATTCAAACCGTAAATGCAATAGCAACAAAGGATCTTGAAGCATTATTCAATATAATTTCACTTCTTTGTAATTCGGCTATGGATATTTCGGTATTCTGGCAGGAGCTTATATCCTTTTACCGCGATATGATGCTTGCAAAGGCGGCAAAAAACGCATTGCGCAATTATGAGCTTACCGAAGAGGAGATAGAAACAGCAAATCAATGCGCTTCCCTTTTCACCCTTGAGCAGATTATGCATCATTCAAGGCTGCTTGACCGCGCCCTTGGTGAAATGCAGCAAAAAACCTGCGATAAGAGAATTTGCGCAGAGCTTACCCTTGTAAGAATGACCGAGAGCCGTTTGCAAAGCGATACAGAGGCTCTTTTATCAAGAATCTCCGAGCTTGAAGAAAAAATCAACCTTCTTTCAAGCGGTATTACCCCAACTGCACAGCCAAAGGTCATTTCAGAACCTGAAAAACAGGCTGCCATGCCAAAAAACGAACCGGTAATTACACCGAAAACCGAGACTCCCTCCAATCAAAAAAGCATAAATGACTGGATGGAAATAGTAATGAAATTCAAGAAGCAAAATCCCATGGACGGAGCTTATCTTGAAAAGGCAGTTGCAAGATGCAGTAACACGGAATTCAATATTGTATTCCCGGATAATTTTTCAAAAACAATGATAGAAACAGAAGCAAATTACAATCTTCTTCTGGAATCACTTATAAAAACAAACCCAAGCTACGCTGTGCTCAAAGTGAATTTCAGCGTAGATGCAAGTGTAAACACAAAGAACGCAACACCGTTCGACGAAATAAACTTTTAATCAACAGAAAGGTAAGAGTAAATCTCAAAAGGTAAATTAAAATGAAAGCAAGACTTCCCAAGGGTATGGGCGGCGGCCCCTCCAATATGCAGCACTTAATGAAGCAGGCACAGAAAATGCAGGAGGATATGGAGGCTAAAAAGGAAGAATTAGCCGCAAAGGAATATGAGATCAAGGCGGGCGGCGGTGCCGTTACCCTTACCATCAACGGTGATAAGGTAGTTAAAACCCTTGATATAGATCCCGAAATCGTTGATCCCGATGATATCGAAACAATGACAGATATCCTTATTGCCGCATTTAACGAAGCAATAAAGCGTGTTGATGCCGATGTTGAATCCGAAATGGGCAAGATCACAGGCAATATTAACATGCCCGGTCTCTTTTAATTGATATGTCCAATCTTCCCTCCCTTGAGCTGCTTATAGAGCAGTTCAGGCGTTTACCCTCGGTAGGCAGAAAATCCGCAGAAAGAATGGCATACAGCATCCTTGACTATTCAGAGGAGGAAGCTATGCTCTTTGCAAATGCAATAACCGAGGCAAAGCAAAATATAAAACGCTGTAAGGTTTGTCATAATTTCAGCGAGGATGAAATTTGCCCCGTTTGCGCTGATGAAGAAAGAAACAGAAGCGTTATCTGTGTGGTTGAAGATGCAAGGGATATAATATCTCTTGAAAAGGTTAAAAGCTTCAACGGTGTGTATCATGTAATCGGAGGTACTATCTCCCCGATGAACGGTGTTACCCCCGACGATCTTAATATAAAAAGCCTTATGCACCGTATTCACAACGAAGGTACAGAGGAAATTATTATTGCCACAAACCCCACCGTTGAGGGTGAAACAACAGCATTATATATCTCAAGACTGATAAAGCCTTTAGGCATAAAGGTAAGCCGTCTTGCTTACGGCATGCCTGTTGGCGGAGAGCTTGACCACGCGGATGAGGTTACTCTTATGCGCGCCTTGGAAGGCAGAAACGAGCTTTAGCCAGCAAGTGCTGTCCCCCCGAACCAAAGATATTTAAAAAAATAAACCCGAAGATTTCTTCGGGTTTATTTTATATCTTCTATTTTTATTGACTCATTATGAGGAATGGGCTTCCATTCAACCCTTGTAACAAAAGCAATAGCGGTTGCAATACCGCTCATAATATCAAAAAGCGGGAAAGTTATGCAGTACCAAAGCTTTTTATACCACTTAATTTTGATAATCCGCTTATTTTCCGCAACAAACACATACAAAGCAGCAAGCATATTACCAAAGAAGGGTGCAACCATGAGTAAGATCTCAAAAAAAGAAACAGTGGTGTTGCTCACGGGAGCCGTTACTATCTTACCTGCCACAGCAAAGGATATCAGCTTCAGCAAAAGAATAAGCGCATGGCAGAGAATAGAGAATATTTCTCTTGAAAAGATAGTTGTAAACATATCAAAGCTCATTATTGCAACTTTAGGCTTATGTATACCAAAGGAATGAATAAAGAGCTTAGGTCCCGATTGGAAAAATGCCTGAATATGTCCCTTTTGCCAACGGATTCGCTGACGCATTGCAGTTTTAATATCGGTTGGCTGTTCATCATAGAAAATTGCATCGTTATTATAGGAAATAGGATATCCTTTAACAACCGCATCGGCAGAAAAGGCTCTGTCCTCGGTTAAGGTAACATATTTCCAGCCATCGCGTATAAGCTCGTTTGCAAAAAGAAATCCCGTACCCTGAATACGGGTAGCAAGCCTGAAAAAGGAACGGGCTCTGTGTTCAAAACGGATTGTACGGAGCCAATGCAGGGAGTAGGATGCGGCAATCCAGTTTGAATCAAAATTCTTTGAATTTCTGTAGCTTGTAACTATCTTTTCCCCTGCGTCAAAGGAATCGTTCATTCTTGAAATATAGTCATTTTTCAAAAGATTGTCGGCATCAAAAACAAAGTAACCGTCATAGGTTTCAATACCGTAATCATTTTTTATCTGTTCAATAAGATATTTAAGAGCGTACCCTTTTGTGCGTTTTTTTTCATTATTTCTTGAATAGCATATCGCACCGTGACGCCTTGCAACCTCAGCGGTATCATCGGTACAGTTATCGGCACAAACAAAGATATCAACAAGCTCACTCGGATAATCCTGATTTCTTATACTGTCTATAAGATTACCGATAACACAAGCCTCGTTTCTTGCCGCAATCAAAACGGCATATTTATGCAAGTTTTTAGCAGGCTTAAACCTTCTTGTTGTAAACAAACCAACAATTTTATAAATAACGCGGTATTCATAAATATAGGTAAAGCCTGCAGAAATACTTGAAATAATTTTAATAATTAAATTTATTAAAGCCATATTTTTTAATCTTCATCTTTATCCGGCATCACATAATCAGAATCCTCTGCCGTTAATGATAATGTTCCAATATTTCCTATTTTAAAATAAAAATCAGCAAAAATGTTGTTACGCTTTTCATCCTTACCGGTAACAGGTCTGAAAATCGTAATATAGTTTTTGTCTTTATCAATGTCTATAACAAGACCAACAGCATAATCAGAAAGAAAATTAAGGGGTATATGTAATTTTCCGCCGCTGATGAAAGAGGGGGAGGTCATACGAACACTTGTATTGTTGATATAGGCAATATTTGTTCCAACTATAAAACGAATACTTTGACCGTTGCAGTCTCTGAATACATAACGCAGATCATCTTTGGTACCGGTATAGGTAAGCTCAAAGAGCTGTGAAAGAGAGCTGACGGGAATATATAACTCACCGTTTTTCTCTGAAACATCCTCGGAAAGCAGAGAAATATTTGAGTAATCCTCAAGGGCATTTTCGCCCATTTGCAAATAGTATTCTTCCCCATTGGCGCTTCTTCCCGTATGCAAGGATAAGGATATGATACCTGCAAGAGCACCGAAAAGCATGGAAAAAACAAGAGCAAATATAATAAATCCAAGAGTCATGATTCTTTTGAATCTCTTATTTTTTCTTTTAATATAAAATTTCTGCTTTTTTGTACTCTGGCGGCTTCTTATCTCAAGATTCTTTGCGCTGCCGCTTATCTTCTTGGAGGTGCGCACATTCTGGCGGTTCGCGGGAGTTTGTGTTTTAACTCTTGCGTTAAACTCTGCCCTTCCCGCCTGAACCTTTTGTGCTTTCAACTGCCTTGCAGTCATTTTCACCGGCTTCAGGTTATGCTGTTGCGCCTGTGTTTTATTCACGGCGGCTTTCTTTACGGCAGGCGCAGGTCCACTTCTGCGGGGTTTAGCGGATGCGGGTACAGGTCTGCGAGATTTTGCAGAAGCAGGTATAGGCTTCTTATTCATTTGAGCTGTAGCCTTAACTTTAGCTTTACCCTGCATTATCTCACATCCTTTCCTTTTTCCGATTTATATATAATATCATATTTCAGAGAAAAATGCAAGTGTATTATCTTGTTCTTCTCTTTTTAGTACCTTTTAATGTCTTTTTGGAGCTTGCCCATTTAGAATTTTTAGTCTTCACTTCGGTTTTAGGTCTTTTTTCATTTTTAGACCTTGGGCTGTTTTTCTGTACCGCTTCGCCCCTGGCGGGTTTAACAAGGCATTCCTTTGAATAACCTATAAGATCCTGTCTGCCAAGCTTCACAAGAGCCTCTCTTACAAGCTCTGCATTCTGAGGTCTGTTATACTGTAAAAGTGCTCTCTGGAGCTGCTTTTCATGATAATCGGTAGTACAGTAAACCTTTTTGCCGCTTAAAGGATCAATACCTGTATAAAACATTACAGTTGATGCAGTACCGGGTGTAGGATAAAAATCCTGAACCTGTTCGGGTGAATATCCGCCGTCTTTCAGATAAAGAGCAAGCTTCAACGCATCCTTTAAGGTACTTCCGGGGTGGCTGGACATAAGATAGGGTACAAGATACTGTTCCTTACCAATACTCTTTGTAAGCTCAAAATAACGCTTTTTGAAGCGGTTATACACCTCAACATCAGGCTTACCCATATAATGTAATACATTTGAAGAGCAATGCTCCGGCGCAACCTTTAACTGACCGCTTACATGATCGCGAACAAGCTTTTTAAAGAACTCCTCATTTTTATCGTAAACAAGATAGTCAAAGCGTATACCGGAACGGATAAACACCTTTTTAACCTTTGGAATCGCTTCGATAGACTTTAAAAGCTTGATATATTCGCTGTGATCCACCTTTAAATTCTTACAGGGAGAGGGTGCTAAACATTTTCTGTTTGCGCAGATTCCGGTTTTCTCCTGCTGCTTACAGGAAGCGTATCTGAAATTAGCGGTAGGGCCGCCAACATCATGAATATAGCCCTTAAAATTAGGAACCTCAGTTATCTTCTTTGCTTCCTCAACGCAGGACTCAATGCTTCTCGAAACAACGCTTCGTCCCTGATGAAAGGCAAGAGCGCAGAAATTACAGCCGCCAAAGCATCCGCGGTTATGGGTAACAGAAAGCTCAACCTCTTTGATACCGGGAACACCGCCCAGATTTTCATAGGAGGGGTGATAGGTTCTCATATAGGGTAAAGCATAAACACGGTCAAGCTCCTGCCTTGTAAGAGGCGGCATAGGAGGATTTTGAACCAGCATCTTACCGTCATACAATTCTGTTACTGCCCTGCCCCTTACATGATCGTTTTCCTTATACTGCAAGGCAAAGGCATCTGCATAGGCTTGCTTATTGCTTTTAAGCTCATTGTAGTCAAAATTACCAACAGCTTCAAAATGAACCTTATCATCAGCCTCACAAAGATAAACAGTTCCGCGTACATCCCTTATCTTTTTAACCGGGATCCCGCGTGAAAGAAGCTCCGCAATGCGCAAAAGAATATTTTCACCCATACCGTAGGTAAGAATATCCGCCCTTGAATCCACAAGAATACTGCGGCGCACCTTATTATCCCAATAGTCATAATGGGCAAAACGGCGCAACGAAGCCTCAAGTCCGCCGATAATTATCGGTACATCTCCGTAGGCCTCGCGGATACGGTTACAGTAAACAATCACAGCTCTGTCAGGGCGGAGGCCCATTTTACCGCCGGGAGAATAATAGTCGGTGCTTCTCTTTCGTTTTGCAACAGTATAATGAGCAACCATTGAATCAATATTACCGGAGGTTACAAGAAAACCTAACTTCGGTCTGCCGAATTCTTTAAAGGCATCACAGCTCTTATAATCGGGCTGCGAAAGAATTGCAATTCTGTAGCCGGCATTCTCAAGAACCCTTGAAATTATGGAAACACCAAAAGAGGGGTGGTCTACGTACGCATCCCCCGTAACATATACAAAGTCGGGAGCATCCCAGCCACGCTCTGTCATTTCTATTCTGTTTATAGGTAAAAATCCGTTGTTCATTGCCCACCTGTAAATAGTATATTTAATAATTTATTATAGCAGATTTCCGGTATAATTGCAAGGGTTATATTTTGTATGTTGATTATATCTTTTATGTGTAAATTTACCCCAACGATACATTTTTTGATCTTGTATAATTTAAAGTATGAATTTAAGTAAAAATTGTATCCTTAGGATACATTTTTTCCCGCAGAACACTTGATTACCCTAACACCCAACTTACATTGTAACAAATTTGTATCCTGAGGATACATTTTTTTATATTGTTTGTTCCGGTTTTTGAATTTAAACACAAATTGTATCCTTAGGATACATTTTTTAACGCAGAACACTTGATTACCCAAACACCCAACTTAAATTGTAATAAATTTGTATCCTGAGGATACATTTTCTGTTGTTATGTTTAAGATTTGAAT
>JAFYPJ010000147.1 GCA_017547545.1 Clostridia bacterium
CGTCTGTTGGGGTAATACCAAAATCACTCAGTGCTTTATAGCTCGCCATATACTCCTTGATATCCACAAAATGCTCTCCCCAATATTTCTTCATAAGAGCATTATATTCATTTGCGCATTGAGTATAACCGTCTATACCGAGATATGTATCCGCAGTATAACCAACTATTACAAATTTATCTGTACCAACAAAATCTATCATTGCCTGCTGGGTTTCAACAAGGTATTCAAAATACGAATCATCCTCTGCCTCATTAAGATCGTTTGAACCGATCCAAAGTACAAGGATATCATTTTCATTTTGTTCCCTCATACCGTTGGTAATAATACGGGTGGGTTCCTTTATTACAACTTCCTCACCGGGTTCGTTTCTTGTAAAATACAGGGTGTTGTTGGAATGGCCGCTTGTGCTCATATTAACATCGGTAAGCTTACCTCTTACACCGCCTATTTCAACATCATTTACTCCCTCAAAGCCGTAAAAGCAAAATCCCTGAATTCTTATACCGTCTTCATAATAAGGAGTAATTGCAACAGGTGTTGAGTCTGCAGGAATGGTTACATTTTTAGCATAAACTCCAATACCGCCCTGCCTCATTGCAATCTGTTCCGAAATTTCGGAACCGATACCTAAATTATAGGTATCATATCCGGTATATTCTTCAAGTCTTTCGGGATAGGGGACCTCAACTATATCTCCCCAGCCTGTTTCTATACCCATTGTAAGGCTGTCTCCCCAGCAGAATATTCTCGGCTTTGAAGAATCAACGTTTATTTTGTAGTAATTATAGCTTTCATCCTTATACTGTACGCAAAGGCTGTATACTCCGTCGCCTTCAAGGGTAATTGAAAGCTTGTCTGAAGTAAGACTCTTACCCGATATGTTAACACAGCCTTCGGCACGCTTAATATCCGCAGAGCTTGTATATTCTCCCTTAACATAGCGGACAACAAGAAGGTCATTAAGAGCGCTGAGATTCAGCGTTGCACCGTCCTGGGTAACCTTGGGCTTTTTCTTCAGGACATTATACTTATACAAAACGGTATGACCGTCATTATAGCGAACCGATACGGTTGCAATTCCTTCTTTTCTGTACTGAATAGTGTATTCGTTTTTATCCTTTAAAACATTCTTTTGGGTAAAGGATCTTGCTCCCTCTCCCCTTTTTACCGCAGCTTCATCCTCATAGTCACCGTAAGCGGTTCTTATAACCGCAACATCCGAAATATCAGAGAGTCTTAATTGAAGACCGTAAGCTGAATATATCGGCTCTGCAAGAATGATTATAAGCTCATAGGGTAAGGAATTCTCTTTTGCAAACCTATGGGCATAGGAATTTTCATAGCATTTAATTACTGCATCCGTATTCTCAAAGGCATTTTTTGAAATAGAAGTAACACTTTCGGGAATTACAACATATTCAATGTTGGAACAGCCCGAAAAAGCATTGTCTGTAATACAGCTCATTCCTTCGTTCACTGCCACTTCACCCTGTGCCAAAGGATCTGCAGCTATTGCAAATTTACCTAAGCAGAATACACCGTTGCTCCAATTTGCGCTGTCGTTATAAATAACCGTATTGTAAAATGCCTTATTTCCTATATGGGAAAGCGCAGATGGGAGATTTAAGGTTTTAAGGGTTTTACATTCATTGAATGCATATTCTCCTATGCTTGTTACTCCCGAAGGTAAGCTGAGCTTCTGCAGACCTTCACATCCGTCAAAGGCATGAGCACCGATGGTTTTTAAGTTGCCTGAAAGTGTGATATTATTAAGGGTAAGGCATTTTGCAAAGGTATAGTCTGAAATATCCTCAATACCGTTACCGAGAACAAAATCTCTTAAAGCATTACACTTATAAAATGCATATTCGCCTATATATTTTACGCTGTTTGGAATATTGAGCTCCTTTAAGGAAAGGCAGCCGGAAAAAGCGTAACTGCCGATTTTCACAGTATTGCCGGGTACGGTAAAATCAAATAAAAATACGCAGTCAGAAAAGGCACTGTTACCTATGTATTTTATGCTTGAGGGCAAAGTTACCCCTGAAAGTCTTTTCATTGATGCAAAGCTATTATCCGCAATAAGATATGTACCGTTTTGAATACTTAAACTGCCCGAAACAGTATCACGGGTGTCAACAAGACAACCGTTAAGATATAAAAGGTTACCACTCCAATTATCCGAGGAGTTATAGAACGCGGTATTGTAAAATGCATTTTCTCCTATTCTTTCGATCTCACCCTCAAAGGTGATGCTCTCAAGATTTACACAGTTGAGAAACGCGTTATCTCCGATTTCTTTGATATCTTTTCCTATTACTACGGCGGTAATTTCATCTGCAACATCAGCCCAGGGCAAAGGCTTGTCTTCGCTTTGATCGTAAATTACACCGTTACCGGTAATACTCAAAACACCCTTTTCAATTTGCCATAACAAATCTTCGGTTTCTACGGCATTTATACAAACACCAAGACCGGAAATACTTGAAATCAACAAGGAAAGTGTTACTATAAGAGATAATAATTTTTTCATAAGATTCTCCTGATATTATATTACTTACATTTTAACATATAAACATAATAAAAATCAAGGAATAATTGTAAATTAATGCGCCGCCCGGCGCACCGAATTTTACACCATTCTTCAATGAAAACAAACCACACGAAATAAAGCAAATTCCAAATACAGTAAAAAAACAGGACAAAATGTCCCGTTTTTTATAGTATTATACAAATCAAGCCTCCACTGCCCTCATTTATTATTCGTTCAAGGGTATTTGCCAGCTTTTGTCTTGCATCATAAGGCATATTCTCCAGCTTTGAATTAAGTCCCTCACTTACAAGCTGATACATTGATTTTCCGAATATGTTTGAATCCCATATCTTTTTGGGATCTTCTTCATATTCATTAAGTAAATATTTTATAAGATCCTGGGACTGCTGTTCTGTGCCCACCGTTGGATTTATTTCGGTTTCGATATTAGCCTTGATGATATGCAATGAGGGTGCATTTGCCCTTAGCTTTACACCGTAACCGTTTGGCTGCTTTATAATTTCGGGTTCTTCAAAATTGAGATCGTCTATATCCGGGGTAACAATACCGTAGCCCGTTTCCTCAACTGCCGCAAGTGCCTGCGAGATCTTATCATATTTCCCTTTTATCAGCGCAAGATCGATCATTGTGGTTATCATGTCTTCTTCATTTGAAATTTCAAGACCTGTCATCTCACTTAAAACCTTATAATAGAGTTCACCGTTAAAGCCTAAGGATACAGTTGCACGCCCGCTTCCCATATCTATATTGTTTATATTCAGCGATTCTATAAGCTCGTTATCCTTTAAGTACGCAAATGCTTCTGCAATATCTCCGGTTTTATTAACCCGTTGAGCAGAATAAAGTATACTTTCGTAAAGACTTTTAACAACCCAATGCTCACTGTCAAGAGCGCATATCCATTTAGGAATATCAATACAGATCTCCCTTACGGGAAATTCCTCCAATATCATTCCTATAATACCCTCAACATCCTTTGAGTCAAGCTTAACACAGTTTACCAAAGCAACGGGCGCTTTGTATTTTTCCTCCAATTCATGGGCAAGGGCAAGGCTATTTTCATTTTCCGGATGTGCGGAATTCAAAACAATGGCAAAGGGTTTATTTATCTCCTTTAATTCGGTTATAACCCTTTCCTCCGCCGCAACATAATTGGGCCGTCCGATCTCACCGATGCTTCCGTCTGAGGTTACAACTATCCCTATTGTGGAATGCTCCGAAATAACCTTATTTGTTCCTATTTCAGCAGCTACCGAAAAAGGGATCGGTTCGCTTTCCCAGGGAGTATTCACCAAACGCTCGATTCCGTTTTCTATATGTCCCATAGCTTCGGGAACAATATATCCAACACAGTCTATCATTTTTACACTTAATGAAACATTGTCCTCAAGGGTTATATCAACCGCCTCTTCGGGAACAAATTTCGGTTCAGTTGTCATAACCGTTTTTCCGCCTGCGCTCTGCGGAAGCTCATCCGTTGCCCTTTGCTTTGCATGCTCATTTTCGATATTGGGAATAACAACACAATCCATAAACCTTTTTATAAATGTTGACTTGCCAGTTCTTACAGGGCCAACAACACCTATATAAATATCTCCGCCCGTACGCTCGTTTATATCCTTGTATATATTTTGATTTGCCATATTTTCATCCTCACTTCATTTACTTTCAATGAATATATATGACTGCTTGTATGAAAATATGATTATAATATTTTTATCTGCACGAGATCAAGCAATACCGATCTCTATACATCACCTCATACCGATTTTTGCACCAAGTGTTTTTCCTTTACTTCATTTTATCATAACTCATAAATATCTTCGCTGCCTGAGCTCTGGTTACTGACATTTTTGGGGCAAGGATCATCGTATCGCTTTTTGTGGAATATAAAAGCCCCGCATCAACAGCCCATTGGCAAGCTTCTTTCGCCCACGGGCTGACAGAATCAGCATCCATAAATACTTCAAGATCTGATTTGGCAAACACATCAACACCATTCTTTTTTGCATATCTAAAGAATATCGTTGCAATTTGTTCACGGGATATATCCTGACCTACACCAAATTTGCTGCCGTCATCTATACCGTTAATATAACCGTTTTCGTTTGCCCAAATAACACAAGAACCGTACCATTCATTTGCTTTAACATCTATGAACTTGGTTTCGGTGTATTTTGAAAGATCTTCTCCTGCCACCCTTGCCAAAATTACCGCAAACTGTTCACGGGTAAGTTTACTGTGCGGATCATAAGTTCCTTTATCCGTTCCTGTAAGATACCCCATTGTTACACAATAATATACACCTTCGGAATACCACTGGCCTGTTTTGGGGACATCAGGAAAATAAATTGACGGTACAAGCTTACTAATTACTTTAGTTTCAATAACCTTACCGCATACTATACAGATAAAGCTCTTTTCGCCTTCTTCTTTAATCGTTGGCATTTTGTTTATCACCCATTTTCCTTCGTGAGCAAAGGTGTCAACATCCTCGATATAAAAATCACGGCAAAGTGAACATATGTAGATTTTACTTCCCTTTACCAAACAGGTAGGCGCCTCAATAATTGTCTCTGTATAATCGTGCGGCTTGTTCTCCGGAACTATATCTGTATTCTTCACCGTATTTACAGAACCACAGCCTCTGTCGCAATATGCGGTTTTTGTACCGTTATCAATACATGTAGCATTATTATCAAATATATAATTTGTAAATATGTGTTCCACAGCTGGTATTTCTTCGGTATAATACTCGAAACAAACCTCACACTTATACATCATCAAGCCGCTTTGAGAGCAACTTGCTTCGCGGATTATGCTGATTTGATAATTATGTTCAATATAATTCTTTGAACCTTCATCAATCACAGTATCTACAGCACCGCATCCTCTGTTACAATTTGCGCTTTTCGTACCGTCCCGGCCGCAGGTAGCATTACCGTTACTTATATAGTTCGTAAACAAATGCCCAAGCATTGTATTCTCTTCAATTACAGTATCTGTTGCTCCGCATCCGCAATCGCAATATGCCGTTTTGGTTCCGTCGGTTACACAAGTAGCGTTATTATCCGATACATAATTGGTAAAGGAATGATTCTTTGAGATCAGCTCGCGTTTGTAACCGTAATCGATAGCATAGGTATGAGCATAGGAATCCTTATAGCATCTTAATGTAATTAAAGTAAGCTTTTGGTAAGTATTGTTCTCATTATAATGAAATGCATGATTCCCTATAAAGGTTACGGATTCGGGGATTGTAACGGTTCTTAATAATGTACAATTTTCAAAGGTGCTTGCACCAATCGTTGTAACAGAATCGGGTAAAACCACGCTAACAAGGGAGTTGCAGTCACGCAATGCCCCGTTAATTACTTTAACATTATTACCGATCGTAATCTCCGTAAGAGCACCGCATTGATCAAATGTATAGTTTAATTCCGGAACAGAATTTCCAACAACCGCGCTTTTGAGTACGGTGCAATTGGCAAACGCCTTATCACCTATACTTGTTACTGAATCGGGAATATTTATACTTGTAAGTCTGATGCAGGATTCAAATGCACTATCACCTATACTTGTTACCGAATCAGGGATATTTATACGGGTAATAGAGTTACAGTTATAGAATGAATGGGATCCTACACTTGTTACAGAATCGGGGATGTTAAGAGTTATAAGAAGCACTGAGTTAACAAACAGATTTTTTGCGTAACACAACGGATTGGCATTATTATTACCGAAAATGATTCCACACCATGATTCTATATCCGTAATTTTCACACTGTTAAGCGAAACACATCCGCTGAATGCAAAATCACCTATAATTTTCACAGAAGAAGGAATGGTTATACTTGTAAAGTTACCGCAAGAACTAAATCCGTACGCTGCGATCGTCAGGGTTCCTTCTTTTACCGAATATAATCCCTTTAAAGATGTTTTTGCACAGATCAAATGTTTACCGATATACAAAACATTATTTTCCCAATTGCTGATATCTTTGTAATACAAAGTATCTTTGAATGCAGAACTACCTATGCTTATCGGAGAATCGGGGAGAGTTACATTATCAAGCGAGACACATGAATAGAACGCGTACTCACCTATACTTGTTATAGTATCCGGAATATCAACGGTTGAAAGTGAATTACAACAATAGAAGCTATACTCTTCTATAGCTGTTACGGTATCGGGAATACTCACACTTTTAAGTGATTGGCAGTAATAGAAGGCATTGGCTCCTATGCTTTTTACCGAATTGGGGATGTTCATACTTGTTATTTCATCGCGGTATTCAAATGCTTTGGCAGCAATAACCAAGGTTCCTTCTTTTATAGAACAAGAGCTTTTAACATTTTTATCAGCCATTATTAAATGCCTATCTATGTACAGCAATCCATTCTCCCAATTACCGGCGTTATTGAAATAAGCGGTATCCGAAAATACATAGCCGGCTATACTTGTTACAGTATCGGGAACATTGATACTTGCAAGTGAACGACATCTATAGAAGGCATAGGACTCTATGTCAGTAACAGAATCGGGAATGCTCACGCTTTTAAGCGATTCACAACCGTTAAAAAGATATGCCGTAATATAAGTTACGGTTTCGGGTATTACTATATCTGTAGCAAGAACTCCGTTAATATATAATTTTTTGGCATAAAACAAAGGGTTTGAAGTGATGTAAGAAAAGCTGATTTTGCACCATGCTTCTAAATCTGTGATATATACACCTTCAAGCGATTTGCAATAATTAAATGCCCCAACACCTATAGCTGTTACAGACTCCGGGATAGCAACACTTTTTAGTGAGCTGCAGCTATAAAATGCATCAGCGCCTATATTTACCAGCGATTCGGGAAAGCTTACACTTTCAATATAACCGCAACCGTAAAATGCATTTCTGCCAATACTTGTTACACCGTTACCAACAATAACAGCTTTGATATATGAACGGTAAGAAAACCAAGGAGTATCGGAAATTTCGGTATAATCTGACATATCACCTCTACCGTTGATATTGATCACACCCGTTGATGTATCAAGCGTCCATATAAGATTATCACCGCAAGCTCCGCTATACACTTCTGCAGATACGGTAACTCCCATCATCGAGACCAAAGGAATTAACACTAAAACTGTAAGAATTAAAGATAGAAAACTGTTGTAATTCTTTTTCATACTAACCTCTGTTATATTGATTTTTCTCTTTTTAAATAATTATAATACTATTCAAGATTCACACTATAATAATTATAGCTTTCATCCTCATACTGAATACAGAAGATATAAGTTCCGGGGTTTCAGAATAATCTTCCATGTAACTTTTTTATTTACATTATAACACACAATTTTCCTTTTGTAAAGTGCCCGCATAAATATCGCCACCGCGCGCACCGAATTCCGCACTAACCATTAGTGATCAACCGATTCTTCAATATCACAAGGCGGAGCAAATTCCTATAAAGTAATAAAAAGAGGACAAGACAAGCTTATCCTCTTTAATAATATTCATTTAATACTCAACATAAAGTGTACGAACTTCGTTGTTTTTGGCTTCTTCCTTCTTTGTAGGATTGTTTCTTTCAGCTAAGAACTTTGAAGCAACCTGGGGGAAAAGTGCATAGGAAAGAACATCCTCTTCGCATCTTGCAAGATCCTTTGCTTCCTCGGCATATTTTGCAAGTTCGGGAGAAAGGAGATCTGCGGGACGGCAGGTAATAACCTCGTCATTACCTATAGCCTTACGGCGAACCTCTTCATTAACCTCTCCGGGAACCTGACCGTATTCACCGCGAAGAA
>JAFYPJ010000019.1 GCA_017547545.1 Clostridia bacterium
GCAAATGTGTATGTGCCTTCTTCGGTAAGCTCTACGGTGAAGATACCGTCTGTAGCCTTGGAGGCAACATCTGCAATTGTGGTTGCTCCTGCAGCTTCAATAGATTCTATTGTAAGATGTCTGCCGGATGCATACTTAATTGTATCAACATTCTGTGCATTGGTAACTGTTACTGTCATATCGGTTGCAGTAATTTCTGCAGGAGTAACATAACCGGTTGCGGGGATACTTTCAGTTTCTGTTGCGCCGCATACTGTACAAGCTCTCTGCTTTGCACCTTCTTCGGTAGCAGTAGGCTTGGATGTAACTGTCCATTCGCCCCATGTATGACCGAGTGCGGGAATTGTTTCTGTATAGGTTTTACCGCAAGAGCATTTATAAACCGTTTTACCCTCATCAGTACAGGTCGGGTTTTGTGTAACAGCGGTATACGAATGTTCGTGAGCAATTCCGTCCCATTTTGCAGTAAATGTGATATCCGATGTGAAATTGAATGTATCATTCAGATCCAGCAGATAATTTTGGGAATCACAATACCAACCGTAGAAGGTTTCACCTTCTTTTGTTGCGGCAGGTGAACCACCGAATACCGATGCGTATGTTTCACCTTTTTGGATTATATATTTCGTTGAACTGTTAATAGTTCCTCCGCCCGGATCAAAGGTTACGGTATATCCTATGGGATCGGTTTGTTTTGTTACTTGTGTTCCGCAGAAGAGACAAGCTCCTGAAAGCACACCGTTTCCTTCCTTGGTGGGTTCTGTGGTAACACTCCAATCTGTACAGTAATGACCTTCATTGTATATGATATTGCTGGTCATTACGGCATCGCAGATAGAGCAGTATGTAATTTCATAACCCGGTTCGGTACAGCTTTGTACCTTTTGCTCAATTCTGCCGGGAACACATGAATGGGGAACAGAACCTACAAGGCTTTCGATATAACCTATAACACCTACGCTGTCGCAAGTGATATAGTCAAATATCATAATACCTCTTACGCGTTCTCTTGATACGATCTCGCACTTATATTTTATAGAATCTTTATCTTCATAGGAGAGGAATCTGCCGGAATAGGGGTTGTAGAGGTAGGGAGCCTTTGAATTATCATCCCAATATCTTGTGAATCCGTTTCTGTTTACATATTCAGACATGAGTCTGTCATAGTGGAAATTGCTTTCCTGAAGTGAACCGGACATAAATAAACCGTTGTTTACATTAGCAACATTAGTCCATTCTCTTGAATACATACCCATACCGGGAACGATTTTTTCTGCAGGGATACCAAGAGATTTGTAAAGGGTTATATCACTTTGTACACTACCGCCTGTTAAGATATGACCGAAGGGATCCTGGTTATCATAGGGAGGTGTATGGTGATGTGTGTAGGGGAATGCAGAGCCGCAGTAAAGGTCATAGTTCATTATATTGAAATAATCAAGATACTGCGAGCAAGCGGGGAGGTCAAATTTTGTATATGACCATACAGAAGCAGGTGTGGCAATACTGAGAATGTACTGATGACCTGTTTGTGCGGTTTTAATATTGAATCTTGCGCGTATTTCACCTAAAAGCTGTGCAAAGGCGGTTTTTAATCCCATGTTTTGCGGGAATTCAAAGTCAATATCAAGACCGTCAAAGCCGTATGCATAAACAGTATTTACAAGATTATCAGCAAATGCAGCGCGGCTGGAGGCACTCTGAAGCCAGCTTTCAAATTTTGCAACATTACCGTTGTAAACAGTAAGAACATATTTAATATCGGGATTATATGAGCGTGCTCTGTTTCGTATGCTTACAGCATTTGAGAAATAATCTCCCTGGAAAACTGCTTCGCCAACTCCGCCGTCTATAACAGCACCGATATAATTTGCTACATCAATATATTGGAAATCCGAATTTCCAAAGCTGCCGCTTCTGTTTACATAAGCGATAACATCCTGTTTGATTCTTGTAGTGGAATCCGAACCTTCCTCTGCAAGACAGTTAACACAAACTCTCTTTACCTTTTCACCGTCACCTGTATCCATCCAGTTGGAATATTGGTGTGATGCTTTGGCATAGTTTATGGTTTCAAGCTGTCCGCATCCGGCACAGGAAGTTGTATAATAACCTTCATCCCAGCAATTTGAGGGAAGCTTAAAACATTCAAGAACATGATTGTCATGCATTCTCCATTTAGCGGTAAATGAAGTATCCTTTGTAAGAGAATATATTTCGTTTTCTAAAAGATAGGAATCGGTTTCTTCATTATACCATCCTTCAAAAATATATCCGTTATATTCGGGAGTAGGTATATCAATAGTTGAGTAGCTCTGTCCGTAAGAAATATTTCTTGCCTGATCTTCAAATGCAAGGTAACCTTCCATTGCATTAAAGGAAACGGTATATTCCTTATCGGATACCGAAGGCTTTTCCCACTGAGCATAAAGAACTATGGGTTCGCTTGATTTGTATCCGGATATAACCTCACCTTCCTTATAAGAGGTACCGGAACCGTCGGGCTTGGTGTTCCAGCCAATAAAGGCGGAATCATTGGTGAATGAATTGTTTTGTATGGTATAATCGTTAAAATCGTAGAGTATTGTTCCTCTAAAGGTCATATACTCAACAATATCCTTACCGCTGCCGCCGTTAGCCTTATATGTAACGGAGGGTTCCCATATTGCATAGAGCTCTAATGCGGTTTCACCGTAACTTGTGTGGGTGGTGTAAAATGCATCCCAGCTATAACCGTTGGTGTTGAAAATGGGTATATCAAGCCAGGTTTCATGATTTTCAAGACGGAAAATTCGTCCATCCTTGAAAACTCTTGCATAAAGAACTTCACCTTCAGAGTTCTTGAAAAGTCTGCAACCTGCTTTTACGGGAGCATTATCAAGACGGGGGAGATTGAAATATCCGAATTTTGTGGAATCGGTAACAGATGAACTGTGTCCAACAACAAATTCTTCCTGAATATCGGTACCTGTCATAGGGAATGTACCGCCGTCTGCGTTATAAACTATGGGGTTGCCCCAAACTGCATAAAGTGTTGCAGGAGCGTTTGCTGTGTAAGCTTCATGGTAAGCTGTTCCGTTTCCCTTACCGTTGGGAAGCTGATTTGTGTTCCATTCAACAAAAACATCAAGTCTGCCAACATCGCCTGCTACACCGGGAAGCATGCCGTAGTTAGGTTGAATATCATTTTTATGATGGAAAAGAGCAAGGTCAACAGCAGGGAACTTGTATAAGGTCTGTGTTGAACCCCAACCCTGTGTACCGGGATGAAGTGTAACTTCATATGCCCAGGATGCAAAAAGGATCGCTGAATTGTTTACCTGTATTTCAGGAGTAGTATTTGCGGCATAGATTATTTCACCGCGGTCAGCCTGATCCTTTGTAAATGACCATCCTCTGAATACCATTCCGGGACGCTTGGGGGCGCTTGCAGGCAAAGTGATGATGGTTCCTGCACTAACCGATACAGCAGCAGGCATACCGGTGCCTCCGTTTGCATCAAAACTGACAACACATGTTTCGGCTGCCACAGAGGGTAATTCGAATGCGAATGTGCTTAATATCATTATTAAGGTTAATAATAATGATAAGAATCTTGAAGATTTTGACATAATTCCTCCTAAAATTACACATAATTGATGTTGATAACATCATGTTCATTGGTTATTTTACACTAAAATTCACAAAAAGTCAATAGAATGATGATAGTTTGTTAGCAATTATCCGCTCGTTTAATTCGATAAAAACAAAAAAGAAACAGCCGAGCATTTTGCTCGGCTGTTAATTTGATTTAATTATTCAACAACTACGGTATAGTAGTTATAGCTTTCGTCATTATACTGTACACAGAATGTGTAAGTACCTGCTGATTTAAGCTCAACTGTAAGTAAGCCGTTAACTACCTTGTCTGCCTTTAATGCAACAGAACCGGGAGCTGCTTTGATCTGTGAAGATGTTGTATATTCACCCTTTGCATATCTTACAACCTTGAGGTCATCGAGATTACCGAAGGTA
>JAFYPJ010000001.1 GCA_017547545.1 Clostridia bacterium
AGTTATAACTTTTAAAAACGCTTCAAAAGTTCTTGAAGCATTGGCGGCAGTGCCCCTTGACAGGGTAATGATAGAAACCGATTCACCGTATCTTGCTCCCGTACCCATGAGGGGTAAGGATAATAATTCTGCTTATATGAAATATACCGCAGAGGCAGGTGCAAGGGTTTTTGGCATAACCACCGAGGACTTTTGTAAAATTACCACAGAAAATGCCGAAAGATTCTTCGGTATTAAATAAAGAGGAAGAAAATGAAACGGTTTTTATCAATTTTTCTGATACTTGCAACATTTTTAAGCCTTATTTCCTGTTCAAACGGAAAGGCTTTGGATGGTGAAATAGAAAAAAAGATAGAAGAAGACGGTGAATACAATATTCTTATATTGGGTGACGATCTTCTTGAAACGAGCAAGTCTTATGAATACTTTGAAAAGCTTTGTACAATAAACCAGAAAGAAATCGTACTTGATTACAAAACCATAGAAGATGCCCGACTTTACACCTTTGCCGAGCTTTGCGAAACCGATGAGGAGTTTGCCCAAACCGTAGCAAAGGCGGAGGTTATAATATTTGAAGAGGGAACTGCGGAAACAGCAACTACCGTTGAATCTCTTGAAAATATCCTCAAATACGCAAACAGTCCCATAACCGTAAATATATCTCTTTACGGTTATCCCCGTTGGATGCACAGAGATATATTTAAGGATGTTTTTCGCGATATGAAATACGCGGATGCCAATAAATATATCAGTAAAATCATAGCCTCCGAGGAAGATGTTTTAGGTTTTGAGCATCTTTATCAGGAGGATAGAATCCATCCAAATGAGCTCAACGGTTACCTTACCGCAATAATTATTTATTGCGAGGTATTCAATGCTAACCCAAAGAGAATGACCTTTGAGGGCTTTGAATATGACGAAGGCTTGCTTGGCTGTGTGCCCCAAGAATGGCAGGGCAGGGAAGATGAGCTTTGGAAAAAGCTTAATATGATGCTTGTTGAATTGATGTGAAGCGGCAAGTTGCCGCACCCAATTCCTCCACAACCTTTAGTGAGTGATCGATTCTTTGATCTCACGAGGTGGAGTGATTTCCTATGAATTAAAAACCGCAACGGAACTTCCGTTGCGGTTTTGCTTTATTTTATCTCATTTATTATTTTAAAAGCCAACGATATTCCGTAATAAAATGCCTCCTCATTTGTATACTGCAAATATTCTTCTATGCATTGATTATATATCTCGAACCTCTTACGTTGCCTTGCATTTATATCTGCGCTTAATTTACTTCCGTTTTTAGAAATTAGGTCCTCCAATTCATCTATCTTTTCGTTGTTTTTGCAATATTCCCTAACAGGACATAAATTTCCGTTCCATAAATCGAATAATGTAGTTTTCATAGTAGATCCTCCATATGTTAGTATATATACATTATATAGGATCACTTTAAAAAGTGTTGGAAATCGCACAATAGTGTGCGAAAAAATAATGAGGTATATAAAAAATGAGTTAGCGTTTTTCTGAATGTCTTTAAGAGCTAAAGGGTACGAGCCCCGGCCTTCCCATGAAGGGGAAGGGGGACCATCGCAATGGTGGATGAGGTGATCGCCATTTACTCAAATGTTATGTGGTAAAATAAATTATGTCTTATAATTATAATAAAAAGTTAATATCAAACGCGCAAACTTTACGAAAAAATATGACTCCGGAGGAAAAGCATTTATATTATGATTTTCTTAAGAGGTTGCCTTTTACAGTAAGACGACAGAAAAATATAGGGAATTTTATAGTAGATTTTTATATACCTAAAAAACAGCTTATAATTGAGCTGGATGGTTCTCAACATTTTGAACCGGAACATAAACTTGCGGATGAAAAGAGAGATCAAGAATTAAGTAAATTAAATATAACGGTTGTCAGGTATACCAATAAAAATATTCATGAAAGCTTTCAGGGTGTATGTGATGATATATTAAATAAAATTGGTTTAACATGGGATGATCTTAAATAGATAAAGAATTAAAATATATTTGTTGTATTGTATGTTTGTGAAAATGGCGATCACCTCATCCACCGTTGCGACGGTCCCCCTTCTCCTTTATGAGAAGGCCGGGGCTGGAGTCTTTAAGGTTGTTAAAGACATTTAATTTCAGTAAACCGTATATTAGTGAAGCGTGAATAACAAAAAAACAGCCGAACCAATTGGTTCGGCATAGTTTTTTAATTAAAGAGCTGCAAGCATCTTTGTGTAACGAGACTTCTTTCTTGCACCGGTGTTCTTATGAATAATACCCTTGGAAACTGCAACATCGATCTTCTTGATTGCAGGAGTATAAGCTGCGGTAGCTTCTTCTTTGTTGCCGGCTTCACAAGCTGCTTCGAACTTCTTGCAGATGGTCTTGTAAGATGTTTTGAATGCTTTGTTCTGCATGGTCTTGGTTTCTGTTACCAATACACGCTTCTTAGCTGATCTGATATTAGGCATTAGTTTTTCCTCCGTTTTTTATATATGATGAAATTTGTTTTTCGCTGTCGCGTTATTAGATAATACCACAGCATAAGGGAAAATGCAACCCTTTGTAGGGATTTTTAATAGTTTTGTCACAAATATTTAATATATTAAATTTTGGTAAACAATGCATTAAGGGATTGACAAAAACGGTATATTATGATAAAATGTTGAACTGTATCCAATTAAATTATAGTAATTCGAGGTCATACTTGATGTTTTAAAGTTTTCGAGGGCAGATTTCGGTTTAAATGTGACGCTTTTGCTTATAATTTGACTGTAACCAGCATGTCATACGGGTGAAGGCTCCTTTAGGTCGGTCTGTGTTCGACTGTCGGCAAGGCACGGGTATGGTCTATTCTTTTGATAGGAGGATTTTAAAATGGTAAAAGAGCATAAGCTCGGTCAAAATACCAGAATGAGTTTTTCGAAAATCGGTGAAGAATATGAAATTCCCAATCTTATCGAAGTTCAGAAAAATTCATACCAGTGGTTCCTTGAAAAGGGACTTATGGAGGTATTACAGGATGTATCCCCCATTATAGATTATTCCGGAAATCTTCATATTGAATTTGTGGATTTCAGAATTGAGGAAACACCTAAGTATCCCGTAGAAGAATGTAAGGACAGAGATGTAAACTACGCAGCTCCCTTACGCGTTACCGTTCGTCTTTACAATAAGACAACAGGTGAAGTTATCGAGCGTGAGATATTCATGGGCGATTTTCCCCTTATGACAGAGAACGGTACCTTTGTTATCAACGGTGCGGAAAGAGTTATCGTTTCCCAGATCGTGCGTTCTCCCGGTATGTACTATGATTCTGTAGTAGACAAGACCGGTAAGAAGCTTTTCACCTCTACTGTAATTCCTTACAGAGGTGCATGGCTTGAATACGAAACAGACCTTAATGATGTATTCTGTGTTCGTATTGACAAAAACCGTAAGATTCCCGTAACCGTGCTCATTCGTGCTCTCGGTTGCGAAACAAATGCAGATATCATCAATATGTTTGGTGATAACAACCTTATCAATGCTACCCTTGAAAAGGACACAATGCCTTCCGAAGCAGAGAAGAACGGCACAACCGCAGGAGATGAAGCACTTAAAGAGATCTATAAGAAGCTTCGTCCCGGTGAACCCCCTCTAGTAGAGAGTGCGCAGATCCTTATCAACAACCTCTTCTTTGATCCCAAGCGTTATGACTTGGCTGCAGTAGGCAGATATAAATACGATAAGAAGATGGGCATTGCGGCAAGAATAGAAGGTCACACCCTTTCCAGACCCTGTGTTGATCCCTTTACAGGTGAGGTGCTTGCTGAGGCAGATGAGGTTATAACCCGCGAAAAGGCAACAGAGCTTGAAAAAGCAGGTGTAAACGAAGCATGGGTTAAGATCCTTCATGACGAATCCGAAATGAAGGTGTTCTCCAACGGTACAGTTTATCCCGAAACTCTCCTTGGTTATGATCTTTCCGATATTGGTGTTACAGGTAAGGTAAATGTAAGAGTTCTTACAGAAATTATGGAGGCATGCGGTGAAGATGCTGATGCTCTCAAAGAGGAATGTAAGCTCAGAATGGGTGAGCTTGTTCCCAAGCATATAACAAAGGAAGACATTTTTGCTTCCATTAACTATCTTATCGGCCTTTGGGCAGATATCGGTACAACAGATGATATCGACCATCTCGGTAACCGTCGTCTCCGCAGTGTAGGCGAGCTTCTTCAGAATCAGTTCCGTATCGGCTTTAGCCGTATGGACAAGATCATCAAGGAGCGTATGACCACTCAGGACAGCGAGAATCTTTCTCCTGAGGGACTTATCAACATCCGTCCCGTGGTTACCGCTATCCGTGAGTTCTTCGGTTCATCCCCTCTTTCTCAGTTTATGGACCAGAACAACCCTCTGGCAGAGCTTACACACAAGCGCCGTCTCTCGGCACTGGGTCCCGGCGGTTTGAGTAGAGACCGTGCATCCTTTGAAGTTCGAGACGTTCACTACACCCATTACGGCAGAATGTGTCCTATCGAGACACCTGAAGGACCTAACATCGGTCTTATCTCCTATCTTGCAACCTATGCAAAGATCAGTGACTACGGCTTTATCGAGGCTCCCTACAGACGCATCGATAAGGAAACAGGCGTAGTTACCGACGAGATCGTATATATGACTGCTGACGTAGAGGATAACTACGTTGTGGCACAGGCAAACGAGCCTCTTGATGAAAACCATCGCTTTGTTAACCCCAAGGTTACGGTACGTGCAAGAAGCGAGATCATGCAGGTAAATGCATCCGAAGCAGACTTTATGGACGTATCTCCCAAGATGGTGGTATCGGTAGCTACAGCTATGATCCCCTTCCTTGAAAACGACGACAACTCCCGTGCTCTTATGGGTTCAAACATGCAGAAGCAGGCAGTGCCCCTTATGGTTACCGACTCTCCTATCGTCGGTACAGGTATGGAGTACAAGGCGGCTGTTGACTCCGGCGTTGTTGTATGTGCAAGAAAAGCAGGTACGGTAGAGAAGGTAAGTGCTGACGAGATCACCGTTCTTGAAGAGGGCGGCGAAAAGCACACCTATCACCTCATCAAGTTCAAGCGCTCCAACCAGGGTACATGTATCAACCAGAGACCCCTTGTTGACGTTGGCGAGCATATAATCGAAGGTCAGGTTATTGCAGACGGTCCTGCAACCTCCAACGGTGAGATCTCCCTTGGTAAGAATGCACTTATCGCATTTATGACCTGGGAAGGTTACAACTACGAGGACGCGGTTCTTCTTAACGAAAACCTCGTTCGTAACGACGTTTATACATCCATTCATATAGAAGAATACTCTCACGAGGCAAGAGATACCAAGCTCGGTCCGGAAGAGATCACACGCGAGGTTCCCAATGTTGGTGACGATGCGCTTAAGGATCTTACCGCTGAGGGTATCATCCGCAAGGGTACAGAGGTTCGCGCAGGCGATATCCTTGTTGGTAAGGTTACACCCAAGGGTGAAACAGAGCTTACCGCAGAGGAGAGACTGCTCAGAGCCATCTTCGGTGAGAAGGCAAGAGAAGTAAGAGATACATCTCTTCGTCTGCCCCACGGTGAGAGCGGTATCGTTGTTGACGTTAAGGTGTTCAGCCGTGAAAACGGTGACGAGCTTTCTCCCGGCGTTAACAAGGTAGTAAGAGTTTATATCGCACAGAAGAGAAAGATCTCGGTCGGCGACAAGATGGCGGGCCGTCACGGTAACAAGGGTGTCGTATCCCGTATCCTTCCCCCCGAAGATATGCCCTTCCTTGCAGACGGTACTCCTCTTGATATCGTGCTCAATCCTCTTGGTGTTCCTTCCCGAATGAACATCGGTCAGGTGCTTGAGGTACATCTGGGTATCGCTGCAAAGCGTCTCGGCTGGAAGATCATGACCCCCGTGTTCGACGGTGCAAACGAGCAGGATATAGCAAACTGCCTTGAGATGGCAGGTATGATCCGCAACGGTAAGAGCATCCTTTACGACGGCCGTACCGGCGAACCCTTTGACAAC